>JAAZDI010000214.1 GCA_012512295.1 Syntrophomonadaceae bacterium | reverse complement strand
TAGAAATACCATCACAAAGACGGTCGCTGCACCAGCCTCCTTAAGACTCAAGCCATAGCTTTTAAAGTAGTTAAGGATTATCTGTCCCAGAGTACAAATCAATCCCCCGACTAAAAAAGCGAGGACCGTATTGCGCATCCAGGGGGTCTTAGGTTTATGTTGTTCGGTCAGCCACCGGTAAGCTTCCTCATTAATTTGCTTTTGATACTCCTGTTCCTCGACTGGATTCATTGATCGGGGCATTTGCTGTTGAGCGAGTTCCGGTTCAGCTTGACTCCGCTTTACCTTTAGTTTTTGGATGACGTTAAAAAGGGCATTGTATTTATCTTTCAAGTTGTTAGCCAATTCTAACACCACCTTGCCTTGCCAAAAGGTTAAACAGGCACCTTTTGGTGCCCGAAATCCAATAGTCAAATTAGACAATTAAATATTCCTTATTCTGTATAGGCGATCTTCACATTGGCTTTATATTCAACTATTTTGCCTCCGTCAACATTGGCGGTTAAATTGTAAACCTCTACCCCGCTGATATTACGGATCGACCGTGATGCTTCTCTAATCGCTGACTGAACCGCATCATTCCAACTATGTGGTGATTCCCCAACTAATTCCGCTACTTTTACAAACATAATAAACCTCCTTCACTACCTAACATAAATGTTGGTTATTCTCGACTCATAGTATTTCCCTGGTGTCCGGCATGTATGCAATTAAAGTCAATTGGCTAACATAACAAAAAACCGAGCTTTGTGCCCGGTTATTCACTGTTTAGTGTAAATGTCGATTTAACTCATTAACTCCCGGATATGATTGATTGCTTGACGTTCAATTCGAGAAATCTGAACTTGAGATAAGCCTAAGACTTCGGCGACCTGAGTCTGAGTCTTATCCTCAAAAAAACGCAGTCGAATAACTTCTCGCTCCCGTTCCGGCAGCTTGGCTAGCACCTCTTTGAGGGCCAGGTTTTCCATCCACGTCGATTCCGGTCCGGTCTCCGCTTTTAACTGATCCAGCAAATAGATTGGATCGCCATCATCCTGGTAGAGAGTCTCATGAATTGAAGCCGGTTGCTGTAAAGCTTCCAGAGCGCCAACCACTTCTTCTCTGGGCAATCCAAGAGCCTCAGCCACTTCGGTAATTGTCGGTTCCCTTCCTTTGGCTTTAATCAATTCTTCCTTAACTCGTGGCACCCGAAAGGCTATCTCTTTTAAAGAGCGGGCAACTTTAACAGAATGATCGTCTCTTAAAAATCGACGTATTTCGCCGATGATCATGGGAACAGCATAAGTAGAAAACTTGACATTAAAGCCCGTGTCAAATTTATCGATGGCCTTAATCAAGCCAATCGTCCCAATTTGGAATAAATCTTCCTCCTCGTAACCCCGATGATGAAAACGCTGGACCATGTTAAATACCAGGCGAAGGTTACAGTTTATTAACTTCTCCCTCGCCTCCTGGTCACCAGCCTGAGCCCGAGGCAGCAATTCGGCTACTTCTTCATCGGTTAAACGAGGAAACCGAGGTAGATTCATTTCTGAAAGGCGGGTACTCATCATTCACCCCCGCCTAGTGTTCTGTCATTGAATGAGCGTTATTAACTTTAACTAATTTTCTTAAGATAATGCGCGTGCCACGGTTAACTGCCGATTCCACCTTCACTTCATCCATAAATGATTGCATAAAAGAGAATCCTAAACCCATTCTCTCACTGCAGGTCGTATAGGCAGGCTGCATCGCTTGCTCAATATTCGCAATCCCTACCCCGTCATCCTCAATCTTAATTTCCAACCAGTCATTCCCAAGACATGACTCAAGGCGGATCACCCCGCCTGGTTGATTCTGGTAACCATGGATTATCGCGTTGGATACCGCTTCAGAGGTTGCCACCTTGATCTCCTCTAAATCATCCAGGGTAAAACCGAGTTGAGACGCAAAGGTGGCCACAACCACCCGAGAAAAAGAAACGTTCTCCGGCAGACCAAGAAACTCAAGTTTCATGCGGTTGTGTAAAGTCACTGCTTTTCACCCTGGCTGGTTTTTCACCCGTTAGCTCCTATATTTTAGGAAGTGGTCTTTCCAGACCGCTAACACCAGGGCTCCACCCCTTTCTATTTAATCGGAGATAGTACTGGGAAAGTTTATCTAATCAAAACACTCCCACTTCTCTTAATCTTTTTCTTAATCTTTTAATGATTGGCACCAGTAAGCAACCTAAGACATTCTCCCTCATTATCGCAAATGGGAATTAACTTTTGGAGCCCGGCCGTTTCCAATACTCTTTTTACCACAACTTGGGGTTTAATAATCGCTGCTTTTCCTCCGGTACGGTTGAGATTACGGTAACGCCCAAGAATCACACCAATTCCCGAACTATCAATAAACGTCACTCCCGACAGATCTAATAGCAGGTAACGAATTTTTTCTTGTTGCAGACGATTGTCAATGGATTGGCGGATTTGTCCAGCGGTTGCCATATCCATTTCTCCCTTGATCCTAACCAGGAGGATCTCCCGGGCCGAGTTAAATTCCAGAATCACCCCGCCGCCTCCCCACTTTTATTGTCAGCCACATATTTATTGATCAATGTATTCGCCAATCATAAGCCAAATCCTTCCAAAATAGATGGGTTTTCTTGTCGCTTTCTCAGACATTTTTGTTATTAAACGCCCATGCCTACCAGACGCAACCACGGATGAAAACTACACAAACTATGTAGGAATGTGGTTATTATCTTAAATAATTAATTAACAGGAAAACATTTGCCCAAGTCGAAGACAAAAGTTTTCCTGTTTAGTCATCGGATATTTCAGCTTGAAACTTATCCTTTATTTATTATTCTATTGTCCAGAAATTAGGTTTTTTACAACACCTGTTCGTCAAGCTGAATGATATCTTTAAAAATTTTACCGATCTGACTGCTCAAGGAACCTTTGGCGACATCCTGTTTTGCGAGCAAATCAAATCGTGATAGCTCCTCTTCTCCCTGGCAAATAACCAATTCTCCCAGTTTTTGACCCTGGCTAATCGGTGCGGTTACTGATTCTGGGAGCTCTACCCGTGAAGTTATTCCTTTATCCTGTCCTTTGGTAATCAGTGCCCCAGCCGGCTCACTGACAACAACCTCCACTGTTTCGGCTGCTCCTTTATCGACATTGACTACTCCACAAGTCTGGCCAGCCTCAGCTACAGTTTTAAAGGCATATTGCGCAAACCCATAATTTAATAACTTCATACAGTCTCGAAAATTTCCGTGCCGCTGTGGCGAACCAAAAACCACCGCGATCAACCGCAACCCATCTCTCTCCGCCGTAGAGGCCAGACAGTAACGAGCTTCATTGGTCCAACCGGTTTTAAACCCATCGGCTCCTTTATACCACCATAATAACTTGTTTGTATTATATAAATGAAACTCTCCCCCCCGCAGATCATACTCTTTAATAGAGGTCATCTCCAATAACTTCGGGAAGCGTAACGCATATCGGCTGATCTGAGCCATGTCGTACGGAGAGGAATAATGCCCTTCTGCCGGCAGACCATAGCTGTTCACAAAATGAGTGTTTTTCAAACCTAATTCCCGGGCCTTCTGGTTCATCGCCTCAACAAACTCCTCGTGTGTCCCGTAAAGATGCTCCGCTACTGCGACACAGGCATCATTGGCAGAACCGACGGCTATGGCAATCAAGAGCTCTTCAAGGGTCATTTCCTCGCCCGGTTCCAAATAAATCTGCGACCCGCCCAGTCGCCAGGCATTCTCACTGGCTACGACCTTATCAGATAACTTCCCCTTGCCGTTTTCAATGGCCTCAAAAGCGACTACCAGGGTCATTAATTTAGTCACACTGGCCGGTGCTTGAGCCTGATGGCTGTTCTTATCGTACAAAACCTGTCCGGTCCTAGCCTCTATCAGAATGGCCGAATCAGCCTCTAGAGGCACCTCAGCAGCCATAATCGGCGGGGTCCATAAACTAAAAGCCAGAACTGCAGCCACCAACCAGGTAATCGTGATAAGCATCTTATTAGCTTTCCGGTGGATCATACTTTTTCCTCCTTTCAGTTCTGGCCTTATTTTGGCATAATTCCTTATTATCTATACCCGGACCGTTTAATGATATCGTTCTTCACCTTTACTAGTGACTATTCCGTAAATCAGGGGTGGGGCTGTCACTTGTTCCTCGCTTATTTGAAAAGCGTTCTTAACTTTCTGGCTTACATTTTCCAGCCGGGTAGAATCGTTGACATGCAGCAGGGCTAATGGTTCGCCAGCCTCTACCGGGTCGCCGATCTTCTTTTTTAGAACAATCCCGACAGCCGGATCAATCCGAGATTCTTTGGTTTCACGTCCGGCTCCAAGTAAGGTGGCGGCTATCCCTATCTCTTCAGCCAGAATCCGGTGGACAAATCCGGTCATAGTGCTAGATATTTCCACAGTCGTTTGCGCCTGAGGAAGACGACTCCAATCTCGCAGAGAAGCTGGATCTCCCTTCTGGGCTTTAACCATCTCTTCGAGTTTGCTTAAAGCCCTCCCGGAACGCAAGACTTCTTCGCACCGGGCTCTTCCCTCGTTCAAGGTTTGGACAACCTTACCGATAACCAACAGGTGGGCTCCTAAGACCAGGCAAATTTCCCGCAGATCAGATGGCCCATTGCCTTGCAGGGTTTCAACTGCTTCGATAACTTCCAGGGCATTACCGACCGCGAAGCCAAGCGGTTGATCCATACCCGTGACAATGGCTACCGTCTCACGATTCATCTGATCCCCGATTTCCACCAGGGTCCGGGCCAGAACAAATGCTTCATCAATATCTTTAACTAACGCTCCATGGCCAGCCTTAACATCCAAAACGATGGCCTCGGCCCCGGCCGCAATTTTTTTACTCATTACACTACTAGCGATTAACGGGATACTATCCACTGTCGCCGTAACATCCCGCAGCGCATATAGTTTTTTATCAGCCGGCACCAGATTTCCAGTCTGTCCGACCACGGCGGCACCGACCCGTCCCACAATCTCTATAAACTCATGTTGCGTCAATTCTACCTGAAAACCAGGGATGGCCTCAAATTTATCCAAGGTCCCGCCAGTATGCCCCAGCCCTCGACCAGACATTTTAGCCATCCGTCCGCCAGCCGCGGCAATCAGGGGAGCCAACACCAGGGTTGTTGTATCCCCAACCCCTCCGGTACTGTGCTTGTCCAGCTTAACTCCCGGAATCGAAGACAGATCAATCGTCTCTCCAGAAGCCACCATTGTCCGAGTGAGATTGACTGTTTCTTCAACGGTCATTCCCTGGAAATATACGGCCATTGCCCAAGCCGCAATTTGATAATCGGGCACGCGATTCTGGACATAGCCATTTATTAAAAATTCCAGTTCTGGCAATGTTAGTGCCTTTCCTTCTTTTTTTCGACTAATGATATCATAGACGCGCATTTCCCGTTTTGCCCCCTAATAGAGTTCTCATTCTTCTCTAACACCGCACACCGCAGATTCCCATGACTAACAGGCAGTAAATTAACTGACCCTAGCGTTTATTATTATTTTCGCCAGACTAGTGCCGGTGGGCAAAGGTTCCAGACCAAGCAGTTCGGCCACTGTGGCTCCCACGTCAGCGAAGGTAGGTCGGGTACCCAAGTTTTGACCGGCTCGAATCTGTTTTCCATAGATCAGCAAAGGGACATATTCCCGAGAATGATCGGTGCTGACGGTGGTTGGATCACATCCATGGTCAGCCGTAATTAGTAAAACATCTTCTTCCTTCAGAGCCTGAATAATAGAAGGTAAAAACCGGTCAAACTCCGCTAAACCTTGGGCATACCCATCAACGTCATTTCGATGTCCCCAGAGCATATCAAAATCAACCAGATTAGCCCATAAAAGTCCCCGCCATTCACCATTCTCTTGTAAACTCAGGATTCGATTAATCCCTTCGAGGTTACTCCCAGTCGGGAAGGTTTGGGTGATTCCTTGGCCAGCAAAAATATCATAAATTTTACCCACCCCAATGACCTGCTGCCCGGCATTCTTAATTTGATCAAGAACCGTTGGACCAATTGGCTTAATCGAATAGTCATGACGCCGGGCGGTCCGCTGATAATTACCCGGTTCTCCCTCAAAGGGTCGAGCGATCACCCGGCCGACACCATAAGGCCCACTCAACATGTCCCGAGCGATTTCGCACATTCGGTATAATTCCGGTACCGGGATAACTTGCTCATGAGCCGCAATCTGAAAAACACTGTCCGCTGAGGTATAAACAATCGGATAGCCAGTTTTTTGGTGCAGCGGACCCAGTTGTTTGATAATTTCTGTGCCGGAGGCCACCACAATGCCAAGAGTTTTTCGCCCGATTTTTTCCTCAAATTGCTGAATTAAATCTGCGGGAAATCCATTAGGAAAAACTGGAAATGGTTCAGAAAGAATAATACCAGCCAATTCCCAATGGCCGGTAGTTGTATCTTTACCCGGAGATTGTTCGGCCAATCGCCCATAAGCAGCAGTTGGTGCCTGGACCGGGCCTACTCCCTGAACGGGGACGATATTTCCCAAACCCATCTTTTCCAGATTAGGTAAAGATAATCTGCCATATTGCCTCGCTAAATTTCCAAGAGTATTGCTCCCAACATCTCCATATAGGTCCGCATCCGGCAAAGCGCCAATCCCCAGTCCATCCAAAACAATTAGGATAACTCGTTGTATCAATAGTTTCACTTCCTTAATTGAGATACGTATAAGGTTAAACGAAGACGAAGAATAACTTACAAACGCTGTAACTTGATAAGTGTGATAAAACGCGGATATAAGACGACCGGCTCGTTCAAACTTCTCTGTTCTTGAATATATCTGCTATTGAATATAACTTCAGGCCCGAGGATGCGTGCTATCATAAACTTGCTTTAAACGACTTTTTGTCAGGTGGGTATAGATCTGGGTG
>JAAZDI010000213.1 GCA_012512295.1 Syntrophomonadaceae bacterium | reverse complement strand
GTACTAGTAAGGTCACAATAATAAACAGGCCCATAATCACCTTAACAAACCGACGCAGACTGTTTCCGGGCAGAATCATTTCCAGTAATCCAGCCAATAGAACAATGACAATAACCTCGCGAATTATGTTGCGGATAGCCTCCAGAGAACATCACCGCCTCTGTCTAGTTAAACATTAATGTTTAACGTAACACTGTCGTCAAGCTGCTGACCCCCAAAATAATGGCAATAGTCATAAAAAACATCAAACCAATACAGGCCACAGTCACCATTATCAACCCTAGGCTGCTGCTTAAGTTTTGCAGAGCCTCAGCGGTTCCTTCATCGCCCATAGGCTGTACCAAGACAGCGGCGATTTTATAAGCGATGGTAATTGCCAAAATCTTTAAAACTGGAAACACGCATAAACCAAAGAGAATAATCAGCCCGAGAATACCAATAGAATTTTTTAGTAACAGGGAATAACCAATTACCGCATCAATAGCATCAGCAAAGGCTCCTCCCACGACTGGGACAAAAGTTCCCGCCGCAAACTTGGCAGTCCGCAGGGTGATCCCGTCAGTAACTGCTCCTATCGCTCCTTGAATTGAAAGCACCCCAATAAACAGAGTCATGACTAAACCGAGGCACCAGGTGCTAGCTTGCCGCAACAAACCGGCTAACCGCGACACCCGAAACCGATCCGATAGTTGGTTGACAATGCTTAGTACCGCTGCTAGAAAAATCAACGGAAATATCACATAATTAACCAAGGTACTAAAAATGCCTAACGAAGCAATAATATACGGATGCATAATTGCCGCTGAAGTGAACCCGCCTAAAGCAACCATCATGGTTAGTAGGATAGGTAATAAGCTCTGGACAAAAGTGACCATGCGGGTGGTTGCTTCCCGTCCCACCTCAACTGCCATGGCAAATGACCCTAGCGCAATAGTCAGCAGGGTTAGATAACAAACAGCGTGGGCTAACTTACCGACCGTGCCTTCCTCAAATGCGCCTTGAAGATTTTGTAATACCGCACAGACAACTGCCAGAATTACTAATTGAGCCAATAAAGCTGAATTAGCAATCACTTCCCGAAAAATGTAACGTCCAATTCCCCCCAGAATCGACTTTAGCTCCCAGTTAACCTCGCCCCGTCGAATATCTTGAAGGAATTGCTGCCAATCTATCGCTGGAAGATAATCTCGCAATTCCTGGTTCATCTGTTCTACGGTCTTTTCAACTTCCCGAAAGTCCAGTTTCTGAATCTGCTGATTAATTAATTCATCCGGGTCAAGTATACTTGGGGTTATTAATTGTGAAGATTCAGGATCCCCAGATTGGGCTGAAGCCCAACTGGCCGGTGCTATCAGCAATAATACTAAACCCATGAAAAAAATGAGGGTCAGTATGCGGGATTTATCCATAGAACACCTCCAAAAACCGCCTGACCCTTAAGCCAGTTTAATCAGCGAATCGAGAATTGCGACAATAATTGGTACAGCCATAACCATGATAATGACCTTGGCGGCTAATTCTACCTTGGCAGCTATCGAACCTTCACCAGCATCCCGACAGACTTGGGCACCAAACTCGGCAATATAGGCTACCCCAATTATCTTTAAGATAGTTGAAAGATAGAATTGATTGATATTTGCTCTTTGACTTAATTCTTCAAGGACATGGATAACCCCTGAAATTTTACCTAAAATGAGGAGGAATACCAGAACTCCAAAAACCAGGCTGACCTGAAGGGCTAACTCTGGCCTCTGCGGCTTAATAACCAAGATCAAGACAGTTACTACCAGACCGGCTCCGACAATTTGTAAAATTTCCACCCAGCCTTCACTCCTTGTCTGGTGTATTAAAACTGACTAAAGTTGAAACACTGTCTTGACCATGACGAAAAGATCACTAATCAGCTCGATCACCATTACGAGCACGACGATAACCCCGGCCAAAGTCACAATTTGGGCAATATCTTCCTTTCCCGCCTGTTTTAGCACAATATGCAGGACCGAAACCACAATCCCGACAATGGCAATTTTAAAAACCAGGTCAATACTCATTTTTCTCCCCCCTCACTTAGAGTTGTTACTAAGATGGTTTTAATATCGTGTTATTCCGAACGAAGCGCAGAATCCTTCCAACATCGAGATGCAAGTTCCTTCGCTAACGCTCGGGATGACGTATGTCCGCTATTTTCATTGATGATTGTGCCTAGCGGGTGTGGGCGGTTAATACAAAATAATTACAATTAATAAGCTAGTTAAAACGCCGGTGTATTTCCACAAAGTTTCATTCTTATTCCTTTCCTGTTCTGCTTTAATCTCTTCCTGACGCAGTTGCTCCCGGGCTAACAGGAGGTGTTTTTCCTGTTCTTCCCGACTTGAGGTTCCTAAAACACTACCTAAGTTTCGTAAAATATTGACGTCGCTAGGCATGAGAGCGACTCTTAACTGCCAATCTTTAAGCGTCATATTCCAGGCTTCAGCCGCGGTAAACCCTTGTCGGGTCATTAATTTTTGAGCTGTTCCTTTAAAGAGTTCTTGCACCGACAAGTCACAACGTTCAGCTACTCGGGACAAAGCTTCCGGCAATGGAGTAGCGGTGTAGCTTATTTCAGTTTGCAGCATCAATAAACCGGACTGCAGAGATCGTAGTTGAACTGGCCGCAAACGAAATTTTTCGGCCACCGAAAAACCAATAAACCAGCCGGCCAAAACTATCAGCAAAGCACCGCTTAATTTTAGGGCACTCATTTTTCCCTCCTGATTGGATTCGGTTAATAATAGATGTTTAACTCTTCCTAGGCCTGATGCTTGCACAGCGTGGGGCGTAAGGGTCACGGGGAGGCCTCCTATGGAATCTTCCCCATCAGGGTTTGACCGCTCCGGCCATCGACTATGGCTTCAATGGTCCCAGCTCCTCGGGAACGACCTAATAAGATAAGACGCTCAAATATCTTTTGGCCCATCAAATCTCGGATCACGGGTCGCTGTTCGATATCAATTAATGAGGAACCATGAACGGTTGTAAGCACAGTTACTCCAGCATTAAGTAAATCTTCAATTGCTGCGGCATCTTCCCGTCGTCCAATCTCGTCAGTCGCGACTACCTGAGGTGACATAGAACGCAACAGCATTAACATCCCCTCTGCTTTGGGGCACCGATCTAAAACATCGGTCCGCATGCCCACTGCTTTCTGAGGTTTTCCCGCATAGCAACCAGCAATTTCCGAACGTTCATCTACCACGCCGACATTAATCCCGGGAAAGCCTAGTCCGGGTATTCCATCACTCAATTGACGAATTATATCCCGTAAGAGAGTGGTTTTTCCGCCTTGAGGAGCTGAGATTAGTAAAGTATGATAAACCCGACCATTACGTTTATCGATTAAGTAAGGGATTACTCGATCGGCTGCTCCCAAAACCTGTCTGGCAATGCGAAAGTTTAGACCAGATATATGTTTTAGGGTTTTGATTCGACCCCGTTCAATTACGGCCTGCCCCACCATGCCGACTCGATGTCCGCCCGGCAGGGTTATAAAACCGTTCCGCAGTTCTTCTTCCAGGGCGTATATAGAACTCTGACTAATTATCTGGAGGGTCTTGACTAGGTCATCGGCCTTAATCGTCACCCCTTCCTCCAACCGATTAGTTAGTATCCCTGCCTCAGTTATGCCAAATTCTTTTGTCCCTACCCGCAGCAACAGTGTTTGTCCCTGCCTCATCCGGATTTCTTCCAGTTCACTTAAAACACCGGCCCCTAGTTTGGCTAATAAGCGCTGTACCCAGGGTACTAGGTAAGAAATAACTTCACCGCCGGCTGACGAGTCCATTGAAGGCCGGAGTTTGATTCCCTCTGATGGCGCTCGAAAGTTAACCGTTGTCATGTTCTTTCTCCTCCCCTATATAGATACGGCTAATCAGACCTCTTTATTCCAGGGACAAACAATAAAAGGAAGGATTGTTAAAACAACCCCTCCTGATAATTAAAATTAAACAGATGGTGGATGGTTAATGGTTGTACAGAAACGGATACATAACCAAAGAGCTTTATCGTTATGGCTTAATGTCTAGATTCAGCCAACCGGTCATCATCTAAAGGTAAAGAGAAATAAAAAGTGCTGCCACAACCGGGTTCACTTTCAACCCAGATACGTCCACCGTGCTCCTGAACAATGTTAGCGCTAATAAACAAGCCTAAACCGAGACCGCTTTTTTCAAGCCGATCAACGTTACTGGCCCGAAAAAAACGTTGGAATAAACAGGATTGATCTTGTTTAGGGATCCC
>JAAZDI010000212.1 GCA_012512295.1 Syntrophomonadaceae bacterium | reverse complement strand
TTGGGCCTTAGAAGAATGGAATCGCTATAATCAGCAAGCAGAAGAGGCTTATGAAAATATTGCCGAAAGCATTGTCGGTTTAGATTTGGGACTTTAAAGGGAAGATCCGAAAGGTAAGAGCATATTGATCGGACATATACCAGTTTTACTCAAAGAAGTACTTGAACTTTTGAACCTGCAGAACGATGGAATTTATGTTGACTGCACCCTGGGAGGTGGGGGCCATACACAACAAATTCTCAAAAAGTTAGGCCGCCAGGGTTTGGTAGTTGGCATTGACCAGGACCCCCGGACCCTAGCCATTACAAAAGCCAAGTTAAGTATATATGGCGAAAGAGTCAAGTTTGTCCAGGGTAATTTCCAACATCTAAAAATGTACCTTAATCAATTAGGGATCGCGCGGGTAAACGGCATCCTTTTTGATCTAGGGGTATCCTCCTTTCAGTTAGATGAAGGTGAACGGGGCTTCAGCTATCAGCAGGATGCAGTGCTAGACATGCGCATGGATCCCCAAAACCCGATCTCAGCTAAAGATTTGGTAAATCAGAGTTCAGAGGATACTTTGGCTCAGATCATTCGTGATTATGGAGAGGAGCGCTGGGCCCGTCGGATAGCTAAATTTATTGTGGCCAAAAGAAATCAGAAACCGATAAAAACTACTACAGAACTAGTCGAAGTTATTAAAGACGCCATACCTGCTTCAGCCCGCCGGACCGGACCTCATCCGGCGCGGCGTACTTTCCAGGCGTTAAGGATCGCCGTTAATGACGAACTAAAAGTCTTGCAAGAGGCTTTAAACCAGGCCATTGAATGCCTGGCTCCAGGTGGAAGGTTAGTCGTCATCTCTTTTCATTCCCTGGAAGACCGGGTGGTAAAGGATACTTTTCGGCAACAGGCCAATCCTTGTGAATGTCCGCCTGATTTTCCAGTTTGCCGGTGTGGAAAGCAGCCAGTCTTACGCATAATCACTCGTAAACCGGTGTTGCCATCAGCGGATGAGTTAAGGATTAACCCTCGTTCGCGGAGTGCCCGTTTAAGAGCAGCGGAAAAAATTTAGTGTCTGGTTAGTTCTAATGGAAAGAGAGGTTGAATAATCTTGGTACTGGCACAGGAAAAATATCCTTTTGATGAACAATCAATGGTAGAGGTTCAGGAAACTGTTACCGCTCATTCTGTTCGACCATCCCGAGTTAAACGCCGCCGGAGCCTTGAATTAAAGTTTGGCTCAAAGGTTTTTCTGTCGACCATTATTATTGGTTTGATTTTTCTGACCGGGATTGCTCTGACCTATTGTTGTATTTATCCTACCCGATTAGGCTATCAGATTGTCACTTTGGAACAGGAGATTGCCGCTCTGGAACAAGAACAGAAATTATTAAAGCTCCGAGTAGCTCAAGCTCAATCGCCAGAACGGATTGAGCATATTGCCCGGTATCAGTTAGCCATGATCCCAGCCGAGGAAGGGGGAGTTCGGGTAATCGAGTCAACCGCACCGGCATCCTCAGGAGAGACTGGTAATGATTTTAACATGTCTGAGGGGGCGGCCTTGGCTCATGACGGAATTAACGAGACGCAAGTTGCGGTTAAGGCAAAGACCGGTGAGCAGAATGGTCCGGCAGCTAACCCGATTATTCTGACAACTGCTCAGGTTATTTCCGATAAGATAATGGCTATTGCAGATATTAGAAAACCGAAATACATAAATGATTATAATATCGATTAAACTCAAATGAAAAACGTGTCGGTTTTGACCCATCAAAGTATTATTTTTCACACTGGGACTTATGTATTTTTGCCGCTAGTACTGCTCTGAGCGGCATTTGTTTCGAGGTGGCAGCTTCAATGCACACTACCGTGAGTATCCGCAAAAGAATTTATTATTTGTTTTTAATTCTGGGAGTGATTTTAATTGGTTTGTCCCTGCGTCTAGGCTGGGTACAGCTTGTCCGGGGAGATGAATTATCTCAAATGGCCTTGGATAACCGCATGCGAGATGTGCCGGTAGAAGCCAAACGGGGGACGATTTACGATCGAAACCTTAAGGAACTAGCCCTTAGTATCAGTTCTGATGCTCTATATGCTATTCCTCCAGAGGTGCGCCAGTCTGGTCAGGCCAAAGAAATTGCGGCGCAACTGGCTCAGATTCTTCAAATGGATGAGGCCGCCTTACTTGAACGGATAACCAAAAATTCTCGACATGAGTGGATAAAACTAAAGGTTCCGCCGGACCAGGTAGCGGAAATAAAAAAACTCAGACTTCCAGGCATTGATTTTGCGGAAAAAAGCCAGCGGTTTTATCCGAAAGATAATTTAGCGTCCCATGTATTAGGTATTTCCGGTATTGATAATACCGGGTTAGAGGGAATAGACAAGTACTATGATAAAGAACTGGGCGGAGAACCGGGCCGGATTGTGATTGAATATGATGCCAAGGGCCGAGAAATACCACAGGCTATGCACATGTATATCCCGCCGGTTGACGGAAAAAATCTGGTTTTAACCATTGACGAAACCATCCAATATATTGCCGAACGGGAATTGGATAAGGTATACCAGGAACGACAGCCAAAGAGTGCGACCATTATCGTTATGGACCCAAACACCGGGGAAATATTGGCATTAGCCTGTCGGCCAGACTTTAACCCGAATGATTATGCTAGTTTTCCGGCGGCTAACCGACGAAATATTGCGGCCAGCAATGCTTACGAACCCGGTTCGGTTTTTAAAATTGTCACAGCCGCCGCCGCTTTAGAGGAGGGAGTGGTTCGGCCGGAAACCGCGTTTCACTGCTCTGGCGGACTGCCAGTGGGCCGGCACACAATTCACTGTTCACAGCATCGGGCGCACGGAGCCGAAAGTTTTAGTGAAGTAGTGGCCAACTCCTGCAACGTCGGCTTTGCCTCACTAGGGCTTCGCCTAGGAGTTGAACCATTTTATAACTATTTACGGGCTTTTGGATTCGGCCAGAAAACTGGTCTTGAACTGCCGGGGGAGGCGGTTGGTATTCTGGTACCCCAGAACCAAGCCAAGGATATTCACCTGGCCACCATGGCGATGGGCCAGGCTAATGCGGTCACACCAATTCAAATGTTGACCGCAGTTTGTGCAGCCATTAATGGCGGCAATCTAATGAAACCACAGTTGGTTAAGTCTATCCTGAACGCTGAGGGAGAGGTTATCCAGGAGATAGAACCGCAAGTGGTCCGACGGGTTATTTCCAATAAAACATCCGAAGAATTAAGAGTTATCTTAGAAGGCGTGGTCGCTAATGGGACTGGACGAAATGGGCAGGTTGAGGGATATCGAGTAGGCGGTAAAACCGGTACGGCGCAAAAGGCGGCTCCAGGGGGAGGATACCTGGCTGATGAGTATGTCGCCTCTTTTGTTGGGTTTGCTCCAGCCGATCAACCTCGGATTGCAGTGTTAGTTATTGTCGATGCCCCTCAAGGTTATCCCTATTTTGGCGGATGGGTTGCGGCACCGGTTTTTCGGGAAGTAGTCAAAGATACTCTGCGCTACCTGGGAGTTCCCTATCAGTTGCCGCTTGAAAGTACTACGCCAGACACGGCGGGCGGAGCAGCTACGACCAATCAAGGGGTGACGGTGCCGGAAGTAGTTGGCATGTCTGTCGCCGAGGCAGAAAAGGCGATTGCCAAAGCCAATTTAATACCGGTCATTGAGGGTGAGGGAGAAAAGGTTTGGGGACAGACCCCGCAGGGTTCGGCCGTAGTTAAGTCAAAAACCCGGGTATTGTTATATACTGGGCCTAATGAGGCGATAAACGAAAGCAAGCATGAGGTTACAGTGCCGGATGTGACCGGACTGACGATCCGTCAGGCCGGGGAGACGCTGGGGAAGGCCGGCTTAAGAGTAACCACAGTGGGTAGTGGAGTAGCGGTGCGTCAGAGTATCAAGCCAGGGACCGTGGTTAAAGCCGGGACGGTAATTACTGTCGAGTTTGAACCGGCAACTAATTAAACTCACCCAATGTGGTTACCCAATAAGGCCAAATTCTGTTTTCCCTTGACAGAAAAAGGATCCGACTTATACTGTTTAGGGAAGGATGAAGCTATTGAGGCAGCTTTGAGCTTGAATTAGGAAATATTGGTTAATAATAGTAACAGGTTTTTTACTAAAATTAAGGAGGGACCGCCCAGTGACTCTACTTTCGCAGTTATTAGTCGACCTGGAGATGGTGGAGCTTAGTGGTGACCCCAATATCAAGATTAATGGGTTGCACTATGACTCCCGGCAAATTCGTCCAGGTTTTCTTTTTGCTGCCATTACCGGTTTTCAGACCGACGGACATCTTTATATTCCAGCTGCCATAAATAACGGGGCTTCGGCCCTGTTGACGGAAAAACCGGTTGAGGTCCCCTCTGAAGTGACTGTGATCAGGGTTGCTGATTCCCGTAAAGCCTTAGCCAAACTAGCTGCCGCCTATTATCAGTATCCTTCGTCCAAGCTCAGGGTAGTTGGGGTGACCGGAACTAATGGTAAGACCACCACCACTCACCTGATCGAAGCTATATTGAATAAAGCTGGCTATCAAACTGGCTTGTTGGGGACCATTGTTAATCGGATTGGCGGTAAGGAGTGGCCAGTAGTCCACACCACGCCAGAATCACTGGATCTTCAGGCTTTATTGGGAGAAATGGTGAGTTTTGGAAGCGATTATGCCATTATGGAAGTTTCCTCACATGCCCTAGCCTTAGATCGAGTTGCCGATTGCCAGTTTGATGTGGCTGTTTTTACTAATCTAAGCCAGGATCACCTTGACTTTCACCGAAATATGGATGATTATCGGGACACCAAGTTGCGCCTGTTTTCAGGATTAGGTAAGGACAACCACAAACCGGGTCCCCGGTACGGAGTGGTTAATGCCGACGATGCAGCCGGGGAACGATTTATCAAAGCAACGCCGGTTGAAGTAATTACTTATGGTCTTGAAAAGCCGGCTCAGGTAAGAGCTGATAGCATTGAAATAACTCCGCGCGGCACCTCCTTTCGAGCTGTGCTACCCGACGGTGAATTAGTGGTTAAGTTAAATATGATCGGGCGTTTCAGTATCTATAATGCCCTGGCTGCCCTAACTGTTGCTTGGCGCGAAGGAATCGACTACCAAACGATCCAGTCAGCCCTGGGAGCGGTTCGGGGGGTACCAGGCCGGTTTGAACTAATCGATAGTGGACAGGATTTTACAGTCGTGGTGGATTATGCGCATACGCCTGATGGTTTAGAAAATGTCCTCAGTACGGCCCGTGAAATAGCTAATGGTCAAGTAATCACGGTTTTTGGCTGCGGTGGCGACCGCGATCGAACAAAACGACCCCGAATGGGCGAAGCGGTAGCGAGATTAAGTGATTACGCAGTGGTTACTTCGGACAATCCCAGAACTGAAGATCCGATGCGGATTATTGAAGATATCCTGCCTGGTATTCGGGCTGTTGGAACAAAACAATTTACTGTCATTCCTGACCGGCGACAAGCAATTCAACAGGCCTTGCAAATAGCTAAACCGGGGGATATGGTCGTTATTGCGGGCAAAGGACATGAAACTTATCAGATAGTAGGAACTGAGGTCTTGCCCTTTGATGACCGAGCGGTAGCCAGGGAAATATTAGGCCAAATAGCAGGTAATTTGAAATAGGGTGGTCGAACTTGAAAGAAGTTAGCTTAAAACAGATAATAAAGGTTATTAACGGCAAGATTATCCGCGGTCAGCTGCCGTTGCTTGACCTGACTAAGGGGGTTAGCCTGGACAGCCGTCAGGTTAAGCCGGGTGAACTGTTTTTTGCGCTCCCCGGCGAACGGGTTGATGGTCATGATTTTGTTAATCAAGCCCTGGTGGCCGGGGCGATTGGAGCGGTAGTCAAGCACTGGCCAAGAGAAGATTCAGGCAGCTTGATCGAGGAGTTGACTGCTCCCTTGATTCAGGTAGATAATGTTCTAAAAGCTTTGCAAGATCTTGCTGCCTGGTATCGGAGCCAATTTTCTTTACCAGTCATCGGCATAACTGGTAGTACTGGTAAAACCAGCACGAAAGACTTGATTGCGGCGGTACTGGGTAAGCATTTTTGCACCTTGAAAACAGCGGGAAACTATAATAATGAAATAGGCGTTCCCTTAACCTTATTACAGCTTGCTGATCAGCATCAGATCGCCGTGGTGGAAATGGCCATGCGCCGCCGAGGAGAAATAGCCGCTCTCTGCTCTCTGGTAAAACCGACCGGGGGAGTAATCACAAATATCGGTCACACCCATCAAGAACTATTAGGTTCACAGGAGAACATTGCCCGGGCCAAGGGAGAACTCCTAGAGTATCTTTCAGAATCAGGGTGGGCAGTTTTAAATGCCGACGATCCCTGGCAGTCTTTGATCGCTTCGAAAACTAATGCCAAAAAGATTTTTTATGGCTTGAAACAGCCAGCCGAAGTATTTGCCAGTCACATTCAACTGTTAGGCTCCTCTGGCAGTCGTTTTCGGGTTCATCTGCCAGGTGAAGTCGGGGATGTTTCCCTGCCCATACCGGGGGAACATAATATCTATAACGCCTTGGCCGCTATCGGAGTTGGCTGGTTAATGGGAATGCGGCTCGAGGAGATGGCAGATGGTTTAGCGGAAGCTCGACTGTCGGCGATGCGGCTAGATGTAAGAGCCGGCGACCAGGGGACAATCTTGATCAATGATGCTTATAACGCCAATCCCGACTCAATGCGGGCAGCATTGCGGGTACTGACAAATACTGAAGGAAAACGAACGATTGCAATTTAGGGGGACATGTATGAGTTAGGTGACTATACCGAAGAGGGGCACCGCCTGGTTGGTGAAGACGCGGCCCATTTGGGGATTTCCTTGCTAATTACAGTTGGCCACTTAGCCGAGGGTATTGCCCAGGGAGCCCTTGGCGCCGGAAT
Organism: Syntrophomonadaceae bacterium; assembly: GCA_012512295.1. Classification (GTDB taxonomy): domain Bacteria; phylum Bacillota; class Ch66; order Ch66; family Ch109; genus JAAZDI01. Next base: position 4,061 of record JAAZDI010000212.1, on the reverse strand, counting down.
GTCGCAAGATCAGGTGGTGACTGTTTTCGATAAAAAGGATGCCGTGAATTATGTTCGAGAGTATATGAAACCAGGAGATGTTATCCTGGTGAAGGGATCCCGTGGTATGAAGATGGAGGAGATAGTGAAGTCCTTGCAGCCAGCAGGGCCGGATGGGGGAGAAAACAAAAGTGCTTGAACAACCACTGGTTAGAGGAGCCTTAACCTTTGGCACAGCCGCTGGGGTTTGCTTGATCTTAGGTCCCGTATTGATTCCAATTCTCCGGCGCTTAAAGTTCGGTCAATCGGTGAGGGATGATGGGCCTAAGCGACACCTGACAAAGGCCGGCACCCCAACGATGGGTGGTATCCTTTTTTTAGCCGGGATTGTAACCGCGGTCCTGGTTTGGGCGCCATTAAATCCAGAAGTTTATGTGCTGCTGGGAATAACTCTGGGCTACGGTCTAATTGGCTTTATTGATGATTTTATCAAAGTAGTTATGCGCCGGCCTCTGGGGCTTAGGGCGAGGGAAAAGCTGGCTGGACAGATCGTTTTAGGTTTATTGCTTGGAGGAGCGGCGGTCTGGGGTTTAGACCGAGGATCAGCCCTGAGTATTCCGTATTTCGGATATACGGTGGATTTGAGTTACGGGTATATTTTCTTTGCCTTATTTTGGCTGGTCGGATTTGGTAATGCCGTAAACCTAACTGACGGGTTGGATGGATTAGCGGCTGGCAGTATTTTAGTGACTATGCTGGCCTATACTTTTATTGCCTATTCATTGGACAAGATTAGCTTGGCTATTTTTGCGCTAGCGGTTGCTGGCGGTTGTTTAGGCTTTCTGGTTTTTAATCGTTATCCGGCCCTGGTTTTTATGGGAGATACAGGGTCCCTCGCTTTAGGCGGAGCTCTTGCCGGTCTGGCGGTCCTCACGCAAACTGAGCTATTATTGTTGATAATCGGTGGCGTATTTGTCGTCGAGACATTGTCGGTAATCATTCAGGTTATTTCCTTTCAGACTACTGGCCGCCGGGTCTTTTTAATGAGTCCTTTGCACCATCATTTTGAATTAGCTGGCTGGTCAGAGGTCAAAGTCGTTCGGGTTTTTTGGACCGTGGCTTTTATCTTGGCGGTCATCGGTACAGCTATCTTCAGCTTGTAGTTCTGAGCAAGGGTTAAATTTTAACTTAGGCAGCAGGTTAGACTGGGAATTAATGCATTGGCTTTAGATTGAGATGATTTAGTCGAATTCAATAATCTTTAAAGGGTGGTGAATCTATTGTGGATTTGAGTGGTCAAACTTTTATGGATCTTTACGGCCGGAAAATCTTGGTAGTTGGTTTGGGAAAAAGCGGTCAGGCGGCGTCTAGGGTGCTTAGAGAAAAAGGAGCCTCGGTCACAGCCTGTGATATCCGAAGTTTAGAGGAACTTGGGTCATCGGTGAAGCGACTGATTGACCGAGGGGTGAAGGTAGTCGCGGGGGATTATTTTTCAGTCAACCGGGAGAATACCGAACTGGTGGTAACTAGTCCCGGCATACCAAGGACCGAAAGTCCTCTAGTCGAAGCAGAACAGCAAGGAATACCAATTTGGGGAGAACTAGAACTGGCTTATCGTTATTCCCCGGCTCCCTTTGTGGGAATAACCGGCACGAATGGTAAAACAACGACCACAGCCTTGGTTGGGGAAATTCTTAAAGAAGCCGGGTGCCCCTGCATTGTCGGCGGAAATATTGGTTTGCCCCTGGTGGAAGAAGTAATTCGGCTTACCCCGGATCATATTGTGGTTGCTGAGGTAAGCAGTTTTCAGTTGGAAAGTATCGAAAAATTCAGGCCCAAAGTAGCCGCAATTTTGAATATAACCCCGGACCACTTGGATCGTCATTACTCAATGGAAGGTTATATGGCGGCTAAAGCCCGTATTTTAGAGAACCAACAGGAACAGGACTTTGCGGTCTTAAACTATGATGACATGCTGACGCGAATGCTGGCCACTCAGGCACGAGGAAAGGTTGTGTTTTTTAGTCGACTTCGGCAGTTAGACCAAGGGGTATACGTTGAAGATAATCAGGTGGTAGTAAACCTGGATGGCCAGAAGGTACCTCTATTACCCACAGCCGAAATTCGGATTCCTGGTGCCCACAATTTAGAAAACGCCCTAGCAGCAGTAGCTTGCACTTGGGTATTAGGGATTAGTCCGGCTAAAATACGCGATACCTTGCGGGTATTTCCCGGCGTTCCTCACCGGCTGGAGTTTGTCGCGGAAATAAATGGGGTCCAGTTCATTAATGATTCCAAAGGGACCAATCCCGATGCGGCAATCAAGGCTTTAGAAGCCTATCCCAATCCCCTGATTTTAATTGCTGGGGGAAAAAACAAAGGGAGTGATTTTGCGGAGTTAGCGGCTAAAATAAAGGAAAGGGTACGGACCTTGGTTTTAGTTGGACAGGCGGCACCAGATATTCGAGAGGCGGTTGAGAGAGTTGGTTATCGGAATATCTACCAGGCTAGCACTTTCGAAGACGCGGTGCTAACTGCTGCTCGTTTAGCTCAACCAGGATATGTGGTTCTCTTGTCGCCAGCTTGTGCCAGCTGGGATATGTTTAACAGTTATGAAGAGAGAGGGGATCTGTTTAAGCGAATAGTGCAGGACCTAAATACCAGGCTGCAAAAAGGTTAGTTTTGATCAGTGTGAATCTTGTGGGGGGGGTGAAAAACAGTGCGGCTGAAGAAGCGAGCTCCAGATTTTTTGATCTTTTTAACTACCATATTATTGCTGGCGCTCGGTATAGTTATGGTCTTTAGTGCGAGCGCCGTCACCGCGGAGCAGAAATTTGGTGATGCTTTTTATTTTTTGAAAAACCAATTAACTTGGGCAGCAATTGGGATTGTCGCTATGGTAGTGGCTATGTCAGTTGATTACTATCGGATCAAGAAACTAGCCTGGCCAGCTTTAATAATTGGGGTATTGTGTTTGACCGCAGTTTTAGCTCCCGGTATTGGCAAGGAGGTTAAGGGTGCCCAGCGCTGGATTGGGATCGGCTCAGCCTCGTTTGCCCCTTCTGAAATGATCAAGCTTTGTTTAATTTTTTTTATGGCCTTCAGCCTCAGTGAATACGGCGATAAAATCAAAGACCTGATTAAGGGGTTAGGGCCTCATTTGGGAATTTTGGGTTTAGTAGTTGTGTTGATCATGCTTCAGCCGGATCTCGGCACAACCGTGGCTGTAGCTGGCACTGTCTATTTTATGCTGTTAGCCGCTGGGGCCCGCTGGGGGCATCTGATTGGGTTAGCGGTGATTGGGGTAGCCGGGGTACTAGTGCTTATTATTACAGAAAAATATCGATGGCAGCGCTTTACTGCTTTTTTAAACCCCTGGAAGGATCCTTTGGATACTGGCTTTCAAACTATCCAGTCTTTATATGCCCTGGGTTCAGGCGGCCTGTTTGGAGTCGGTTTAGGCCGGAGCCACCAAAAGATGTTTTACCTGCCGGAACAGCACACTGACTTTATCTTCTCGATCTTGGGCGAAGAACTGGGTTATCTTGGTGTGCTGGTCGTCATTGGCCTCCTGTTTCTTTTTATCTGGCGGGGACTAAGAACCGCGATAACCTGTCCGGATGCCTTTGGTAGTTTACTGGCTGTGGGGATTACCTGCTGGATCGGCTTGCAGGCAATCATCAATATCGGTGTCGCTTCGGGCAGCTTACCGGTCACCGGCATTACCTTTCCCTTACTGAGTTATGGCGGTTCATCCCTTTTATTCACGCTTACAGGTATCGGCATGTTGTTAAATATATCCAAGTTTAGTACGCAAGGACGGTGAAGCCCTTTTCGGGCGTAGTGTGCGAGTTGTGTTTACTGGCGGGGGTACTGGCGGACACCTCTATCCAGCTTTAGCGATAGCGCGGTATCTCCAAAAAGTTTATCCCGGGATTGAAATTCTTTTTATCGGCACAGCTCAGGGACTAGAGGCAGAAATTGTTCCCAAAGCGGGTTTTAATTTTTTGACCATCAGTGCACAGGGATTGATACGAAGTTTTAGCTGGTCATATATTAAGTCTTGTTGGCTCGCTTTGCGC
>JAAZDI010000211.1 GCA_012512295.1 Syntrophomonadaceae bacterium | reverse complement strand
GTTCCGCTACATATCGTTGGTAAGCGGCGGCTTCCTTTTGGTATTGTTCTTGGTCCAGGGTTAGGATCATTCTATCCACCAGGGCATGGAAAGCAGGATCCGTCACCATGCACCAGCCGATATTCCGGGCATCCAGGTAACCGGAGCCATAACCGCCCCACATCATCATGCCCCAGGCGGTAGTTCGGGTCAGCAGGCTGACGTGGGATCGCTCCACGTCGCTGATCGTTCGGAACACGGTGGTATCAACCATTTTGACGTTTAGTTTAACCCCGACTGCCGCCAGGTTTTGCTTTAATAAGTCGGCAATTCGCGCATTCTCCGCGATATCATTCCGGACCACAATCTCCAGTTCAAGTGGCTGTCCGTCTTTTTCCCGGATACCGTCCTGGTTGCGGTCGTGGTAACCCAGTTCATCCAGGATTTGCTTCGCCTGGTCCGGGCCGTACGTTAATTGGCGGGTTTCGATGAAACCGGGTGTCCCCTGGGGCACAAAACCGGCCTGAGGAATCGAGCCATAGCCAGCCCCAAACAGACGGAGCATTTCTGGATATTCAATAGCGTAACTCAGGGCTTCTCTAAACCGGGGGTTATCGACCGGTGGTTTCTGGGTATTAAAAAAGAGTGCATTGGGAATTCCCTGGTTTTCTATTAAATGCAGCTTTATATTCTGGTTCTGGGTCAGATTAGCCGCGTATAACGGGTCGGTCCCGGCCGCGTAGAAGTAGGGCAGATCGATTTCTCCTTTTTGCAAGGCCAGGTACATCGTATCCGGGTTTTTAAATAAACGGAATTTTATTTGTTGAATATTAGGGGTCCCGCGGTAGTAGTTTTCGTTGGCCCGAAAAGTGAGAACTCCGGCTGCTTCGTCAAAACTTTCGAAAATATAGGGTCCGCAGCCAATGGTTGCCTGTTTGTCGTTAAACTCCTTTGGGTTATCAATGCTGGCAAAGATATGTTTGGGCAGGGTCCGCAGGACCACCAGGTTGGCCAGGATTCGCGCATTTGGCTCGCTAAGTTTCACAATTACCGTTTGGTCATCAGGGGCCTCCACCCTCTCAATCTGTTGAAAGTGACTCTGGTAAACCGGTATTTTGGCCGGCAGGTACTCTAAACTAAACGCCACGTCCGCCGCGGTTACCGGCTGGCCATCGTGCCAGGTAATCCCCGGCTTTAGCTTAAAGGTCCAGGTTTGGGCATCCTGGCTTTCCCAGGATTCTGCCAGAGCCCCGGTATAATTGCCCTGCTCATCAAACGCCACCAATCCCAGGTGAGTCAGGGCCCCCCGCATGATCCCAAAATAGTAATCATCAATATTTATCCCTTTAACATCCATGGTGGTTCCAATAGTTAAAGTTGAGGCTGAGTTCGCGCTTGGTTCTTGATCGGTCTGAAACATACTGCAACCGGCCAAAACCAGGACCAGACCGAGCAACAAAGAAAAAATAACTACGTTACGTATGATGTTTAGTTGCATAAAACTCCTCCTTGTCACTTACCACAGGGACGGTTCTTGTGGCTGGCAAACAAAGTGATATCACGTGCTGCCATGGGGATGCGGGGGCGATTCCGATGGCTAGCAAACAACAGTTCCTATGGCCGACAAATAACGATTCTTATGACTGGCAAACAATGATTCTTATGGCTAGAAAATAAGACCATATCATTAAGTTAAGAAAATAATTTTAGTATCGTGTTATTCTGAGCGAAGCAAAGAATCCTTCCAGTATTAGATTAACTAATTGTCTGGGGCACTAAGCTGGGCCGTGGCAGAATTAGACCAGGTCCTGGTGAAAGCTTCCACTGTTTATTGGATTTAGCCAAAACTGTGGACGGTTCACCAACTGCCACAATTTGTCCATCCTGGATCAGGGCAACTCGGTCGCAGCATGACTTGATTACGGAAGGGTCATGCGAGATTAACATAATACTGATACCCCGTTCTTGCTGCAATACTTTTAACAGCCTCAGTATTTGCGCTTGAATCGAGACATCCAGCATAGACGTAGGTTCATCAGCAATAATGATTTCCGGTTCCAAGCCTAATGATCGAGCAATTACTATCCTTTGAGCTTGACCGCCGGATATTTGGCGGGGATAACGTTCTAACACCTCCTCTGATAAATTTGTCAAAGCCATTAAATCAGCTGCTTTTGCTCTGGCTTGCTCACGTGTTTTCACTAAGCCGTGTCTAAACCACGGTTCGGTCAGAGATTCCCAGACCGTTCGGCGCGGATTAAGGGCTAAGGTTGGTTGCTGGAAGATCAACTGTATTTTCCGCCGGTAGGGTTGAAAACGGTTAAGCGGCAGGGCCGTTAAATCAGTGCCTTGATAAATAATCCGGCCGGCCGATGGTTCCAGCAATCGAACCAGGAGTCGGGCAAGCGTCGATTTGCCGCTACCGCTGTTCCCAATAAGGCCAAAGGCTTCACCCGGCTTGAGCGTAAAACTCACATTGTTAACTGCTTGAACCGTCGTAGTTTTAAACAGGCCGCATTTAAATTTTTTGGTCAGATTCTCCACGACCAGCACAAAAACACCTCACCATAGTCTGGTTTTTCCTGATTAATTCAGGATGTTCCTGTTGACAGATAGCTTGAGCTAAACTGCATCGAGGATGAAAACGGCAGCCGCGCAGTTCCTCGGTAAGACTGGGCGACAAGCCAGGGATGGGGGTCATCCCCTGATCTGGATGCGCCGCCAGCAAACCGGCTGTATAGGGGTGCTGCGGTGTATTTAAGATGCTGGCTTGCGGGCCAGCCTCCACAATCTCACCGGCGTACATGACCATCACTTCATCGCAGCGCGCTGCCACATCCAGGTCGTGAGTTATCAGCAGCAGGGCGCAATCCCGGTAAAGCGAAGTGATCAGGTCCAGATACTTATCCCGTAACGCCATATCCAGTCCCCGTGTTGGTTCATCCGCTACCACCAGCCGAGGGTTGCCGGCTAAACCAATCGCCAGCAGCACTCGCTGGGCCATCCCCCCGGAGAGTTCATGGGGGTACCGGTGAATAAGTGTTGACGGCACTGGCAGGCCAACTTTTTCCAACAATTCAAGGACTCGCGCTTTTCTGAGTTTTTTTTCCGCTAAACCACACCGGCGGACCGCTTCGTCTACTTGGTATCCAATGCTCAATACCGGGTTCAGGCAGTCCAGCGGATTCTGCGGGATCAGGACCAGGTCCTGCCCCCGTAAGCCAGCCATTGCTTTATCGGATAAGCGGAGCAAATCAGTACCGGCATAAAAGATTTTTCCCTGAACTAGTGTGCCCGGAGGCAATAGACGAAAAATAGCCAGCGACAGAACGGATTTGCCACTACCGCTTTCACCCAGAATGGCCACCTTGCTGTTCGCCTTCAAATCAAAGCTTACGGTATTTAATGCTTTAACTGGTTGGCCTGGGGCCGGAAAAACAATCTGCAATTCTTGCACTTTTAATAATGGCTGCTGCTCAGTCATAGATTTAACATTGCTTTAAGTTTAGATTATGAATCGCCTCTGAAGAATACAATTAGGTTCGCAGAATACAATTAGGTGCATTGAAATATACAGCATTTTACGTGGAATGTACTTACCCAAAACTCGACGTTGATTGGATAACTAAAAGGCGTTTAATAGGATGTATGAACACATCCGACGGGTTGAGGAATATATGATTGGATAACTTAAAGTCGTTTAATAGGTGCGTTGACGCGCGTGACACGGAATTTCATTTTTGTGTTACGCGGTCTGTCATTGATTATTCGTTATCGGATAATAAAATCCTGCTTGCCAAAGCGATTTAGTTAAAAAATTTTCTGCCTTTCCGTTAATAAACAAAGAAGCTCCCACCTATAGAAGTGAGAGTCTTTTGATTAAGACCAAAAATCTTCAATTATAACCTTGCGGATCCAAACCTTATGGATCTAACCTTACGAATCTAAACCTTGCTGATTTAAGCCTTGCGGATTTAAAACCTTACGGGTCTAAAATCTTACAGATCTAAACCTTACGGATCTAAAACCTCACTGACTGTGCCAAACTGATAACCGCGTCGGCTAATTTCTTCGATTAAGCCGGGCAAAGCCTGAGGTGTATCTGGCGCGGCATTGTGCATCAGGATAATGGCCCCATTTTTCAGGTTGTCGAGTACTCTTCGGGTAATCGCCTCCGGGCCCGGGTTTTGCCAATCGAGGGAATCAACGGTCCACATAATCGTCCAATACCCCAGTTCTGATGCAACATTGAGTAATGTCTGGTTATACTCGCCGAAAGGCGGCCTGAAAAGTTTAGCCGAGCTCCCGATTACTGCGTTGATGGCTTGTTCTGCCTCGGTTATTTGCTGCCGCATCTCAGCGGCTGTCAGTTCGGTCATGTGCGCGTGAGTCTGGGCATGGTTGCCGATTTCATGCCCGGCGTTATTGATGGCCCTTAATAAGTCAGGGTAATTTTGGGCCCAGATGCCAGAGATAAACCAGGTTGCTCTAATCCCGTTCTGGCGCAGAATATTTAAGAGTGCTTCAGTCTGGTTATCGCCATAGGTAGCATCAAAAGTAAAAGCAATCATCGCTTTATCGGCATTGCCCTGAAAGATTGCGGTGGCTGGCGGGGCCGTTGGAATAATGATCTGTTGGCCAATGCGCAGGTTGTTGGGGTCGATACCCGGATTTGCTCTGAGAATTGCCTCGACGCTGGTACCGTAACGCCGGGCAAGAGCGTACAGGGTATCACCGGCTCTGATGGTATAGAGAATTTCTCCTGGAGGCACCTCCGGAACGGTCGCTCTGGCTGGCAGCAGTAATTGCTGGCCGGGGTAGATCAGGTTAGGATTCGATATTCTGTTTAATTGGACAATCTCATTCACCGTCACCCCAGTTCTTCTGGCAATGGTGTAGAGAGTATCCCCTGGCTGCACGATGTAGGTCTTTAGTCCCGGCGGTGTCGGTGGTGGCTCGGTTTCTCTGACGGTTATCAGAAGCCTTTGTCCGGGGTAGATTACATCCGGGTTAGTTAGTCTATTCTGGCTAATTATGGACTGGGGCGTTACCCCATAACGACGGGCAATATCATAAACCGTGTCTCCAGGCTGGACAAAATAGACAATAATAGGCATGAGAAATCCACCCTTCTTTTGGTGATCTTAGGTCATTATATGTGTAAGAAACCTTGGGGGTGTTTTAATCTGGTTCTTAAATAGCTTGCGGTGCAGAGCGGGAATGTTGCTGGCGGGCGGTAATCCTAGGCTACTTAAATTATGAGAGCAAACAATCAACCCTCTTTTTATAATGTGTAGATTTTGTCTGAGTTCAAAAGACACCTACTTCTATAAGTGAGGTTACCTTATTTAATCTTCAGGTGGAGT
>JAAZDI010000020.1 GCA_012512295.1 Syntrophomonadaceae bacterium | reverse complement strand
CTTTAAACTTCACCGCCGTACTCCCTTAGTGGTTTGTTAAAGAAAGCAGCTTACCCAACTTTTTGTTCCCAGTGTACCATATAATTCAAAAAAGGGCTAGCCAAGCTGCCCTTCCTTATATAGTAACCATATATCTCATTATCTTAGCATTAAACTACCCTTCCGCCGTTTTAACCCTAAGTGGGGTAGTCCACAATTCTTTTAGCCCTTCTTTCATTTGCTGGTAAAAAGGTTCCTCAATCGACGTTTCCAGAATTCTCTTTTGACAGGCATCACAAAGAAAGTGTTTCCGGATCAAGACACCACCAATAATCCCCTGGTCAGGGGTTTGCCCACAAATCAGGCACTGGGGAAGAAGATTGCTACCTTGACTCAGATTAGCCATATTACCACCATCCCTTATTAACCCGGGTATCCTACTACTATAGTATGCCCCGAAATCAAAATGGCTCTACTTTGTGGCTTAATTCTTGCTGGAAATAATTATTCATCGATTCTTCGCTTCGTTTGGAATTAGTCACGCGCTGCCCGTACTACGATAAACGAATAATGGTTATATTCATCGCAATGAATGCCGTATATTGATAATCTTATCTACTGATCAAATTAGGGCCTGTCCGCTTAATAAGGGCAGCGTGTCTGTAAAATGGCGGTTTAAGCCCAAGGTTTCAGGAGCAAACCCCATACTTAAACCGATGAGTTCGGTAAAGTAAAAAACAGGCACCTGAAACAACCGGCCAAATCGTTTCGTCATTTCCTTTTGCCGGGCATCCAGATTAATCATGCATAACGGGCAGGCAGTTACTACTGCCTCAGCTCCGGCGGCGTAGACTGTTTTCAATAGATTGCCGGAAATCTGAAGGGTCAAGTCAGTTCGCGGTGTTGCCAAATTTCCCCCGCAGCACTCCGTTTTACACGGCCAGTCTAAAACGGCTGCCCCTAAGGCCTTCATCAGTTGATCCATGGACTGCGGGTTTTCCGGGTCATCAAAACCGGTTATCCCCGGCGGACGAACCAGGAGACAACCATAATAGCAAACCAGGCGCAGTCCGGTTAATGGTTTAACTACTTTGTTCTGAATTGCCGGGATGCCTACTCGGTTGGCCAGGAGATCTAACAAACTGCAGGTCTTAATTTCCCCGTTTAAAGGCATCCCTAAAGCCTCTTGGAGCTCGGCCCGCCGATCCGGTTGACGAATAACCGATTCTGCCGCGCGCAACCGGCTAAAGCACCCGGCGCAGGGGGCGACCACATCTAAACCCATTTGTTCCGCTAAAGCCAGGTTTCGGGCTGGAAGGACTAAAGAAAGCCAGTCATCTGTCCAATGAGCCGAACTCGCCCCACAACAGTTCCAGTCCGGTATCTCCTGGAGGGTAATGTCCAGAGCAGTAGCGACGGCCCGGGTTGACCAGCCGTACTCCAGACCAGTAGTATTAAGAGAGCAACCGGGAAAATAGGCAAATTTCATCTGCTTTTCTAATCCCTTCTGTTGACCTTCATGCTGCCAAACGGCACCGTCGGTAATAAAATCAAATATACGCTTATACGCCGTGTTTTCAAGCTCAGCGATTGATGATGGTCTGTAATTGAGAACGAGGCTGCTGAGAATCAGCATCATTGTTTGACCCGTTTAAACACCTGACGCAGGGAGCCGATTCCTCGAATTCGGCGGGGAATTAAATGCAGTTTTCCCCGACGCAGCATCGCCGGCCCGAGACGGGCATCTTTAAAGACTTGTCCGGAACGGAGGTTGTATCGGATCACTAGCTCGACTTCTGGTACCCGACCGTACTTTTCGACTAGCTTTAAGAAAGTATCATTAAAAATTTTTACCTTCGGCTCAGCCACTATCCCTTGCCTACCGGCCTCTACGCGCAGCCAGTCCATCATCTGAGCGGGATTTACTCCCCGGGGACAGCGCGTAGAACAAGTGTCACAAGCCGTACACAACCAGATACTATGGGAGCTAAACGCCTCTTCCCACATCCCTAGCTGCAGAAATCGAACAATCTGCCGCGGGCCATAATCCATCGCAAAGGCCACCGGGCAGCCAGCCGTACACTTACCGCACTGATAGCAGGCCGGAAAATCCACGCCGGCTTCCATAATTCGATTTCGGAACTTGTTCACCCGTTGACCTCTCCCTTCTTGCCTTTATTATAGCATAGACCTCCCATTATGTTCGGTCATAGTTTTACATGAGCTTCGTTCCCAGTCTAACCGGCTGACCAGGTTAAAACACAAGCGCCGATAAACAAAAAACCAATCGCGCCGTGGTCTAACTGAGGCCAGCGATTAGCGGAGCACACAAATAATAAGGCCTTCCCTCTTTCGGAAAGGCCTTGATGGACGAATCTCTGCTGCTGTTTTTCTGCCATGCTTACTTCACCTTTTTCTTTTCAATGAGAATTGCACAGTCAGGACAAACCTGCTCGCAAATCCCACAGGCAATACATTTTTGAGGATCATCCGGGATCACCGCCGGGGTACCGTAAGCCCCCAGTTCTTCAGCCCAGATCAGGCATTCTTTGGGACATTTTTCTTTGCAGAGACCGCATCCTTTACACAGGTAGGTAAACAGGTTAAACCTCCCACGCGGTACATCCACGGTTAATACTTTTTCCGGCGTAGTCACCTGGCCAACTCTCCTTCCGGTTTCATCTAATGTTCTTCTTAATCCGGTTTGGTCGCTTGAAAAGCTCGATAACTGCCTAGTTTGTTTTTACCATTTCCGCACCAATCTCCAGCGCCTTAAAATTCATCTCACGCAAAGCTGGGTTTTGTTTAAACTTACCTCCCAGTTTGGCTTCCAATGCTTCCTTGGCCTGTTCGATGGTGACCACATGGGTGGCTCCAATGACCGCGCCCATGATTACAATATTGAAAACCCGGGGGTGCAGTTCTTCGCGTGATCGTTGGATGGCGGGAATAGCCAAAATTCGGCCCGCGTTTTCGGGCAGGCACTCTTTTGCCCCTTCAATCGAACTATCGTACACATAGATAGTCTTCGGGCCAACATACTGCTGGGTCCGACGAATTGCCCGACCACTCAGAGCAACAACGATATCGCCGATTTTGAATTTTGGTGAGCCAATCCGCTTTTCTCCGATCTGGACAAACGCGATGGAAACTCCGCCTCTTTGTTCCAATCCGAAGTTAGGACAGTAAAGAGTTTCCTTACCTTCATTAAAAGCTGCTTCAGTTAATATTTCCGCGACTGATTGAACCCCTTGGCCGCCTTCCCCGGCTAGGGCAATTCTAACCACTTTACTACCCACTTTTATTCCTCCTTCTGCTTTGGAACTCTTAGCTCTCCCACTGGGAAATACTGGGCCATTTTCCCCTCTAAAAATGCCCAGGTATCCTTGGCGTTAGTCCGCCAGTTAGTCGGGCAGAGCGAAAGGGCCTCGACGAAGGAGAAACCGCGGCCGGCCATTTGATTCTCTAAGGCTTTCTTAATATAACCCTTGAGCTGCCGCAAATTGGCGACTGTACCTCTGGCGACGTAAGCTCCTTCCGGAGCAATCGCCGCGATCATTTCCGGTCCCCGGGTGGGATAGCCAGTCTCCTCCGGGTCTCGTCCGTAGGGAGTAGTTTCGGTCCTCTGACCAGGCAGTGTGGTTGGAGCCATTTGACCGCCGGTCATGCCATAGTTAGTATTATTAACTAAAATAACGGTGATCTTTTCATTACGAATCGCCGCATTGACGGTATGTTGGGAACCAATAGCATAACCTCCGCCATCACCCATATAGGCCACGGTGACTAACTCCGGGTTAGCTCGTTTTATCCCGACCATCACCGGCGTGGTCCGACCATGGTGGGTTTGCGTCGAATCAACGTCCAGAAAATTCCAAGCCAGCAGGGAGCATCCAATATCGCAGCCAAAAATAGTCTTGCTCTGAATCCCCAGCTCGTCAATCGCTTCACCTAGAGCTTTCAAAACCATTCCATGGCCACAGCCGGGACAAAAAAGATGCGGCTTATTCGCCTTATACCAAGATTTGGGCATCCTGGGCTGTAATATAGGTTGTGTGGCTGACACTTATCAGCCCTCCTCTCTGAATAACTGGTTAGATTAATTGAGATGCTATTAAGCAAGTAAGATAACGTAACACGATATAAGAAAACACAAAATAAAAACACAACACCAGGTATCTGGTTTTATTATTTCAGGCGCAGATCTTGGACATATTTAGATCCGATTAGGGGAAATAATACTCAGAACAGAAAACAGGAAATGCCAGGGTCATTAAGTGGAGCTTAGGGTATTATCATTAAGAGTCAGGGATGGTTACCCCTGAATCTCTTGATACCGGACGACGATCTCATCAGCATCAATACCTACTCCTGGTTTAGCCAGAGATTCGATGCCTAGAGCGAGGCCATAGAGATTCTCCCTTACTAAACGCTGCAACTGGTTCACCGCTGATTCAACCACTAGTATCTTCTGCGCTGAAGCTGCTGCTTTTTTCAAGGCTTCCTGTGGGAAAGGCCGTAAGGTAATCGGTCGGAAATAACCAGCTCGGACACCTTGAGCGCGTAACATCTTCACTGCATCCCAAGCAGCCCGGGAAACCACGCCATGGGATATAATAATTATTTCGGCATCATCACAGTACTTTTGCTCGTACTCAATGACTTCCGGAATAATCTTTTGGTAATCAGCTTCTATCTTTTGCAGAACGTCATATAGTTCTTCTTCCAGGCTATAAATATTACACAGGTGCACACTCTCCCGATCAACCCCGATTTCGCCGGGCAGTCCCACCAGTCTTTGGGCCGGAACCATTTCTATCCCTCGGGCGGCCGGATCATACATGACCATCGGTTCGCGCATCTTGGCTTGATAACCATCACCCAACACAAAAGTGGGGAAACGATATTTCCAGGCGACATTAAAAGCCTTAATCACATAATCGTAGATATCCTGATGACTGGCGGTCGAATAAACAATCCGGTGACCTTCGCCATTCCCACCATAAGTGGTCAAGTTTACTTCCTGTTGGGAATAGACGACAGTGCCAGAAGAAGGACCTCCCCGCTGTTGAATGATCGCGACAAACGGCAACCGCATCCCTTCGGCCATGCCGAAAGGTTCTTGCATCAGCACATTCCCCGGACCGGCGGTGGCGGTAAAGGCTTTCCGTCCGGCCTGGAGAGCACCGCAGGTG
>JAAZDI010000362.1 GCA_012512295.1 Syntrophomonadaceae bacterium | reverse complement strand
GTCATGGGGGGTGTGTGATGGACTCAAGTGATGTTAAAAGACAACTTTTGAAAGAGCTGATTGAAACGCAGAAAGCGATTGAAGAAAAACTGGAAGCGCAGGATCAGATGATAAAAAGATTTCAGGTGCTGATCGCCGATGGAGATTTGTTTGCCCGGATCATTGACTATTTCCCTTATCCGATTGCCGTCTTCTTACCCGACGGCCTGTTGAGGATGGTAAACCGTATGCTCCTCGCTGCAGCTGATTTAAGTGACAGCCAAGGCATCGTGGGGAAGTATAACGTTTTCAGCCATTCCTCCCACCTGGAGAATGGTATTGCGGAGGCGATAAAACGGGCATTAGCTGGAGAAACCGTTTTCTTATCTCAACATCAATCCCCCCTAATGAGTTTGGGCAGGGCCGTTGGAACAACCGACAGAGCCATTGCGGACCGTCAGGACGCCGTCGTTTTCCCGTTGACGGACAATAACGGGGTAATAAGTCATGCCGTCGTCGTGCTGATCAATCAACAGAATTAGCGTTTTATCATTGGCTTTAGGGATCCGTTAAAGGAGGTGTTTCTGCAAGTATTGTTTAGAAATCCCGTCAGCGCAGGTTGGCAGACAGAAAAAGAGGGGAGGGTTTTTCTTGAAAAGGCAGTTTTTAATCGGAATTATGACCTTGTGCCTGGCATTCTTATTATGCCTGCCAGCTGTAGCGGCCACGGATATGTCGGATATCAGCGGGCACTGGGCAGAGGTCTATATTGAAAAATGGATAAGTGCTGGATTGATTACCGGCTATCCTGATGGACAGTTTAAGCCTGATAACTCAATAACCAGGGCTGAGATGGTTACCCTGGTTAACCGAGCTTTCAACATTCCGAACAGTAATTCGACCAGTAGTTTCTCCGACGTTAAGCCGTCCGACTGGTTTTATGACGAGGTCATGGCAGGCCAGAAGGCTGGTTACATTTCCGGCTATACGGACGGTACGTTTAAACCGAACAAACCCATAAGTCGGCAGGAAGCTGCCTTTCTGATATCTAAACTTTTGGGTCTGGAACCGGGGAACGCGAGTATCCTGGATTCTTACAGCGACCAACACCGTATTGGGGAATGGGCGAAAACAGGTGTTAACGCAGTGACTACTCATGGCATTATGGCCGGTTTCCCTGATAAGACCTTTGGACCTCTGAAAAACATAACCCGGGCGGAAAATTGACCACTTTTATTGACCACAAACACAAAGAAAACCCGCACCGGTTTACTTATGACGAAGTGGGACGACTGGTTAAAGATGAAGACCCCGCTGGTGGTTATACTGAGTTGATAAGGTCAGAGCTGCCAGATCAGAACGGTTTTAAGGTGGAGGTGCGAACTGCAGAAGGGTTGGTTTCCACTTACCAGGTGGAATACCCTCCTGGAATTCAGATCCGGAGAACCGATAACGACCCGCTCGGCGGCAAGACTACAACTGAGATCCTGTTGGATGGTACAAAAAAAGTCACCTATCCTGACGGCACGGCACTAACCACCATCGAAGGTCCGGACCCGCGCCTGGGAATGGGCATGAGCGCACCCATCCCAGTCAAATTCACGGTGACCACACCAAATGGACTTTCATCAACAGTAACTCGAGAACGTACCGTTGAACTGGTGGATGCCTACAATCTTTTGACGGTAACTAAAATAACCGACACCATGACCCGGAACAACAACCCAAAATCCTATATCACCACCTATATCATCGATAGGGATACCCAAACGGTAACAGTGACCTCAACCACACCCGAAGGGCGGCGGATGGTTAACACCTTAGACTGGTATGGCCGCCTTATCAACGAACAAAATGGCGATCTGGAACCCGTCCAGTATGACTACGATGAAAAAGGTCGCTTGCATGAAATTGTGCAAGGCAATCAGCGTGTAAGCTATACCTGGGATGAAATGAACCGGATCACCGGTCTGCAGGATGCCGCAGGAGACAATTATCTGTACGAATACAATGGTGCCGACCTGCTTACTAAACTGACCATGCCGGGCCTGCAAATGTACCAATTTGGTTATGATGCCAACGGCAATGTCACGGAGATCACCATGCCGAACGGGGCTAAACACCAACTGGGATACACCAAGGTAGACCTGCCTGAAAGCTATACCCCTCCGGGGAACGGCAGCTACCAGAAGAGCTACAATCTGGACCGGGCTGTGGATTATCTCACCCTGCCCAGTTCGCGTCAGGTAGACTACCAATATGATGCCGCGGGACGGATCATCGGCATGCAATACGACTCAATATCTTCATCCTTCGGTTACAGTGACAATACCGACCGGGTCACCAGCATTGAACGTAATCCGGACGGGGTCGACTATAGCTTCATGTATGATGGCTCGCTGCTCACGCAAATGGCAGTCAGCGGTCCGGTATCCGGCGTATACGATTATCGTTACAACTTTAATTTAAACCTGGCCGGATTCACCCTGACCGGGGACCCTGAGATAGCTCTGGAGTACGATGCAGATGGACTGGTCACGAAATACGGTGAATTTACCTTAACCCGTAATCATTCCTTCGGTCTGCCCACCCAGATCAGCAATCGGGATATGACCATTGATTACAGCTATGACAACTTCGGCAGGATAACCAATCGCACTCACCAAGTGAACGGTCAGCAGATTTACAGTTTAGGACTTAGCTTTGATAATACGGGGCTAATCTCCCAAAAGAACGAAACGGTAACCGGGGCAGTATACGGCACGACATATAATTACGATGCCAACAAGCAGTTGACGGGAGTTACCGGGGATCGCAACGAAACCTACACCTATGATTCCAACGGCAACCGGCTGTCAGGAGGTGCCCTTTACGATGCCCAGGTCCGTTTAACCAGCCTGGGAGGTGTTACTTACCAGTTTAACGAGGACGGTTTCCTGGCCCAGAGGGGCAGTGACACCTTCGAATACAGTGCCCAGGGTGAGCTGGTAAAAGCCATGCTGGAAAGCGGTACCGAAATCTCGTACCTCTATGATGGTGTAGGTCGGCGGGTGGCCCGCCTGGTAGACGGTGTCGCCACGGAACACTACCTGTATGGTAATCCCGGCAACCCCTTTGAGGTAACCGCTGTGCGAGATAATTCCGGGGTCGTAAGCCAGTATTATTATGATCAGCTCAACTGCCTCTTTGCGATCAAGCAGGGTTCTGACTGGTACTATGT
>JAAZDI010000210.1 GCA_012512295.1 Syntrophomonadaceae bacterium | reverse complement strand
TCCTGGCAGTCTGCGATGGTCGGGCGGCAGATGCCTTACAAGCCCAACCGGAATTTGAATCAATGATTTCCACGGAAATCGAGCAAATTATTAGTCAAAATATCCACTGGGCTTCGAAGGCAGTTGGTACTGATCTTTTGCAGGTTAAGCAGGGATTAATCATCCCCGGTCGAGAAGTGGTTGTACCGTATATGAAGCTTTTTTGCCCTCCAGAACAAGGCTCGCCAATTCGACAGGGCACAACCCAGGAAACCACTTCGGAAAACAGCCAGGAGCCAAGTCTGCCTAATCAAAAAACTTTTTGCATAGCCGGTGCTGGAGTATTTTTAGGCGACCGATTAATCGATTGGATAAATGAAGAGGAGACCCAGGGCTATGTTTTGATTAAGAACAAAGCCCGGGGCGGAGTGATTCCAGTTGCCTATAATGACACGCGAAAAAATGTCTCCTTTGTTTTTCGAACAGCTAAAGCCAGAATCAAGCCAATTTTAGACGGGGATAAGCTTGTCTTTGATGTGCGGCTCAAGGGACATGGAGAAATGCTCGAACAAGACCATGGAGTGATTCACGATTTCTCCACGGAATTACCCAATCTGGAAAAATTAGTAAATCAGGAAATAGAACGCCGCTGTTTAAATACAGTCCGTAAAAGCCAGGAGTTAAAGTCAGATATTTTTGGCTTCGGCGATCTCCTGCATCGCTTGCAGCCAGACATCTGGCGCGAAATCGCGGACCGGTGGAATGAGATTTACCCCACTGTCACTGTTAATGTAACCGCTGATTTTGTGGTGGAACACATAGGCTTAACCAGCTTACCTCTTGAGGTCAAATAGCAGCCGGAGGGACGGTTCTTCTGGCCGGCTGCTAAAAAAGCTGCGAAAAAGCAAGTTTTAGAGAGGAAACAAGAGGACGGTCCTTTTGTTTGCTTCAATAATAGAGATCGGTTATTTTGACTGATTTCAACGAAACTGTTAAAGCCATGAACAATGTCCATGGCTACTTATTTAAATAGTAATCGCGGCTCTTAGCTCAAGACATAGTTTTTCAGCTCTGTTGAATCCCTATATTTTACACCTACAGGCAACAAGAGCAGTTGTTTATTTTCTTCTAAGAGAATATCCCTTTGGACCAATTCATCAATAACTTGATCCAAAGTGCCGTTTTTCGTTTCTACCGGCCATTTTTCAGCTAGATAGTTTTTCAGCGATTGTCTTGACTGTATCTCATCGCACAATAGGGCTACGTCATGATGAAGGTCGGCCAGGAAGATAAATCGGCCATCACCGTATCTATTATCAAATATTTTCAAAAAGCCCGGCCCAATGCTGTAATTATAAAGCGGAAGACCCTGGGGACTTTTTTTATAGTCAAGCCACCGGTCTATCTCTTCTCTAACCCGTTTTATATGTGGACTATCCTGATCTTTGTTCTTATACTGTGTTTGAAAGAAATAACCTATTTTCATGGGGTCAAGTAGACCGTCTGGAAAGGTCATCTGATAATCCGCTCGTAAACTACACTCATCCACCCCGTATTGTTCCCGCCGGTTGAAGAAAGGAGAAAAACGGTGCATCTCGATAAAATGGATATTGTACTTAGGCGGCGACAGGTGCACAATTTTCTTGATCAAATCGGCCATCTCATAATACCATTCCTCTTTTTCCCCAGGAAAGCCCGCCAGGATATTATAGGTTGCGGTCACCCCTATTTCTGCAGCCCAGCGCAAGAATTGAATGTTCTGTAAAGCGGTTGTTCCTTTTCTCATTATTTTCAATACTGGCGAAGAAAAAGACTCAATCCCCGGATGGGTGTAGATGACTCAGG
>JAAZDI010000019.1 GCA_012512295.1 Syntrophomonadaceae bacterium | reverse complement strand
GAAGTAGAGTCTCCATCAGAAGCCTCGATGTTCAGCGAGGTTGAACGAGTTCACTTGAAACCATATTTACCTTTAAAGAAAGGAACTGACCGGATATGCGAACCGGGATTGCTAACCTGCCGCTGCATGGCGGAAAATGTCCGGCTTGGCTATTCAGTAAAATGAAGACTTTGGGTGCAGCTATTATTGAGGTTATCGTAGAAGAGTACGGGCCGTTTGAGGTTCTGAAACGGCTATCTGATCCTTACTGGTTTCAAAGCCTGGGCTGTGTGCTGGGTTTTGACTGGCATTCATCAGGAGTAACGACGACGGTGTGCAGAGCCCTTAAGGAAGGTTTGAAAGAGGCGCAGGCTGACCTGGGGATCTTCCTGACTGGCGGCAAAGGCCGAGTATCTCGTAACACGCCAAACGAGATTGCCCGATTAGGTGAACGATTTAGCTTCGCTAACCAGGTGGCGGATTTTCAGTATGCCAGCCGCATGGCAGCTAAGGTAGACAGTTCAGCGGTCCAGGACGGCTACCAAATTTATCATCACTTTTTTGTCTTTACCCCGGGTGGTGATTGGGCCGTGATTCAGCAGGGGATGAATGAGGATAACCGGCAGGCCCGGCGTTACCACTGGCTCAGCCGAGGGGTGGCGGATTTTGTATGCGAGCCGCACTCAGCTATCTGTTGTGATGCGACTGCCCAGACCTTAAACCTGGTCGCCGAAGAAAACAAAGATATCCGGCAGATCACGACTGATTTGGTGTCTTATCCCCCAGCCAGTGTGATCCGGGAATTGGAGTTGATCCAGAAAACGATTCCCAGTCTGACGCTGCCCGCCCGGCACTCTATTCCTTCTTCGACCTATTTGAACAAGGCCTTGTCCATTGCTCACGACCAACGACCCCGCAGTTTTGAAGCCTTGTTAGGCATTGCTGGGATCGGGGCCGGTACCCTGCGGGCTTTAGCCTTAGTTGCAGAACTGACCTATGGGATTCAGCCCAGCTACCGGGACCCGGCGCGCTACTCCTTTGCCCACGGCGGGAAAGACGGCCATCCGTACCCGGTGAACCGCGAGGACATGGAACACTCTACCCGCATCTTGCAAAGAGCCCTTAAACGGGCCAAAGCCGGCCAACGGGAACAGCTGGAAGCATTGCAAAGGCTGGGCCGCTGGTACAGCCGGCAGGCAACGACCAGGGTTCTGTAACTTTCCCGCTCTCTCTGTATACAATAGAAGAAAAAAGAGCTTCTTGACTGACCAATTGCTTGCTTCTAATGTAGGTTACAGCTGTTGGTTACAGCGCAGGACGTGTGGTTACGGCCAAACATGGATAATGCCCTGCTTAGGCGGGGCTAGTTTCTTCTGCCAAGTTATTACCAGGCAACTAGACCTTTGTCGCTAGCTGTACTATCAGTACAGGGAAAATGAGCGAAGGACGAAATGTATCCCTTCAGCGCAGAGGCTAGCAGCACTATCAGTACCTGAAGTACCTGAAAACAATCATAGTGTTTTTAACGAAGGTCAGTAATTGACGTTTTAGCCTTTAACGTCCGCCAACGTATACCCCCGCAGTTCGTCCAACACCCGGTTAACAAAATCTTCCCACTTCTGGGACCGGTAGGTGTACTGAATTCCATCGGTAACCTCAACGTCTATCGCCACATCACTTTTCACGGCTTCCACCTCGACCACCAGGATGCCCAGGTATTTACTGGTTTCCATGGTGGTTTTGAAGACCCGGCACTTACCTCGAATCGTGAAAGCGACATCTCCTCCACCCAGGAAAGTCAGGGCTATTTTCCCGGTCCGCTCAACATTTTTAAAGGTTTGCGAACGGTTTTGCGCCCCCATGAGCAAGGTCCGATCATCCAGCGCATAAAACAAAGACATCGGGGCCCCCCGCGGGTAGCCGTCCTCATCAACAGTGGAAACAACGCCGGTCCGCATGGTCTTGGCCCGAAAATACTCATAGATATTTGCCGGCAACCGATCCCCCACAACTGGACTCACACGATCACTCCGTTCCTTTTTATATGTATTCAAACTCTGCAATAGCCTGCTTGGCTTCTTTGCTTACGGTTCTACTACATTTTGGTTTTAATGTCTTTACTCCTGACGTTTTACGTTTACGCCTTATGTTTTACGCCTTACGTCATTCTTCTCACACCTTACCTCTCACCACTCGCGCCTGTTTCCATCCATATAGAACCGTCAGACTATGTGAAAACGTCCTGTCTTGACCATAAATGTACCCCATAAACCCACTCTTTCCATTGTATTCTCTAGTTGGAAGAAAGAATTGATTTTTCACGCAGTCTGCCGTCCCCTTGGCCGCGCCTCACCCCTCGCACCTGCTGCCAGCCACAAGAACCGTCCCCGTGGCAGCTACAACTGACAAAACGCGTCTTCCATCTGCAGCAGATTGGTTACCTCAAAGGAGCGATCACAGTACTTCAGGTATTCCTTCATCCGGCTGTCGCCGGTAAACCAGTTTTCTTTTTCTTCGGGGTTAAACCAGTAGATCTTTTTCGACCGATTCCGCATCTCTTTTAGGACCCAGGCCTCATCATCATACCAGTTGTTTCGGCCATCCCCAAAAATAAGAACTGTTGTTTTTTGCGACAACTGGCCGCCATACCGCTCGAAAAAGTGCTTAAAGGATAGGCCGTAATTGCTGTACCCCCGAATCCCAATCACCTTGGCATTCTTCAACACATTGGCCCGCAGGGTTTTCGGATCAGCATGCTTTAACAAGTGAGTGATTTCGTCAATCTCATCCACAAAGCCAAAGCTGCGGACATGTTGAAAGAACTTTTCCAGCGAAGCTAACAAGGCCAGGGCAAAGCAGCTAAACTGCAGGACTGAAACGGAAACGTCGCACAAACAGAACAAAATCGGCTTCTCTTTTTGCTTCCGCCGGGTAATCAGATCTACCGGTACCCCGCCGGTAGACATGCTTTTGCGCATGGTCCGTCGGAAGTTAATAAAGTTCTGATCGTTTCGCTTGTTTTTGATGATCATTTTTGAAGCGAGTCTTTTGGCGATTAGAGGGAAGAGGGCCTCCATTCGTCGGACATCATCTAAGCTATCCAGACGAAAATCCTGCGCTAAGGGATTCTTCCGGCCATCTGGGGCCGAGGAACTTTTATTCTTAAAAGACCCTTGATTTTCTGCTGCCTGAGCCTTTACCTCAGAGTCGGCTTGCGCGCCTTCCGGGGCTTCTCCTTCAGGCACGGATTCGTCGCCTTTTTTTAACAACTGTTGTTTAAGGCGTTCAAGGTCAATCTGCGATTTAAAATAACGTTTATAAACATTGTCAAAAAGAGGCTTATAATTATAATCCTTAATCAGGGTGGCAAACAAAGAAGAATAGAAAAAATCCTCAACGGACCAGTCAATTAAAGAGAGAGCCCGAAAACAGTCCTCAGAATGGCTGGGCGTAACTGGGATTCCCTCCCGCCGTAAATCTTCACAAAACCGCTGCATCACATGGAAAAAGGCCATACCCAAAACCTCGCTATTTACTTTTTATTTTTGTAGTATTTTTCAATTGTCTTCATTGTCAGGGCCGGTTTGCTTGGTGCCTCACTACTTTTGGTTTCTTGAACTGGAGTTGTGCCGGTTGACAGTGAGGATCCTAGCACCGGTTGGAAATTCAGGTTTTTCTGGGTTTGTACCATCTGGTCTAATTTATGCAAATCATCTTTGTATTTAGCCAGAATATTCAAAGTGCGCAAAGCAGTTTCCACATCCAGGTCATCTTTCCCCAGGCTAATCAGCGAGCGTCCCCAGTCAATGCTTTCAGCGATACTCGGCAATTTTTTCAGTTGAACCTGTCGGATCTTGCGGACAACCGAGGCAATCTGCCCGGCTAACTGCTGCGGGATTTCCGGGATTTTCAGCAGCAGGATCTGTTCCTCCAGTTCTTGCTCTGGGAAATCTAAATACAAATACAGACAGCGTCGTTTAAGAGCTTCCGATAACTCGCGGGTGGCGTTAGATGTCAGGAAGACAAAGGGTAGGTGTTCCGCCTTAACAGTGCCAAATTCCGGGATGGTCACCTGAAATTCTGAGAGGAGTTCTAGCAGCATTGCTTCGAACTCAAAATCCACCTTATCAATCTCATCAATCAACAGAACGGTGGGAGTGGGACAACTAATGGCAGTCAGCAAAGGTCGGCGCAGTAAAAAATGGTCTGAGAAAATATCCTTTTCCACTTCTTTTACATCAATTGTTTGATTGGCTACTGCCTGAATGTGGAGTAATTGTCGTTTGTAATCCCATTCGTATAGAGCTTTGGATTCATCAATTCCTTCGTAACACTGAAGTCTAATCAAGGGAAGACCTTTCATGCGGCTAAAAGCTTGGGCGATCGCGGTTTTCCCGACCCCGGCCGGGCCCTCCACCAGGATCGGCTTATGCAGGGCTTCTGCTAAAAATAGGGTCGTCGCAGTTTTGTCATCACAGATATACCCTGCCTGATACATCCCATTTCTAATTTCAGTAATGTCTTGCTGCAACTTTTTCCCACTCCTTATGTAAGCTTTAGTTTTTAAGGGTTATAATTTTTTGACTAATTTGAAAATTAATTCTAATTCTAATAAGTTTCTAAATTAATACTTCGACATTAATGAGCTTTATCCTTCTAAAAAAAAACTATCTTGCCAACAAATTTGTGCTAAATTGCACACATAAACAAATAATCATCGAAAACAAAAATGGGAACTATTGGTTCCCAATAATAGGCTGCTCCACTTGTGTTTCTTCATGTTTTAGTGAACTCGTTCAGCTTCGCTGAACATTCGAGGCTTCGGAGGAAGACTCTGCCCCACTGGAAATTTAAGTAAGGTAACCCTCGCTTATAGAAGGATAAGTCTTTTTGAGGCAGATAAACTTATCCCGGACAAGTCTCAATCTCCTGCAGCAAGTTTTGAAATATTTTCTTGACTGGCAATATCTCTTTGATTTTTTGGACTAGCTCCCCGGAAAAGACGAGGCCGTTCTCCATGTCTCCTTGTTGGGCTTTTTCTAAAGCTTCCATTATACAATAATCACCAGAACAGTGTTTTAAGCAGGCACGACAATTGTCCGGGCTTAGATCTTCACCCTGATTCATTCTTTCCCAAAACCGGTTCTTCAAGGCTCTTCCAGGGAGACCGACCGGGCTTTTGACTAAAACAACATCTTCTAAGGCAACGCGCAAATAAAGCTCCTTGAACTCACGCGAAGCTCCAGATTCTTCACTGGCCGCAAAGCGGGTGCCCATTTGAACCCCATTGGCTCCCAGTTTGAAGGCCTCAACAATATCCCTTCCATCAATAATTCCACCGGCCGCAATAACTGGAATGCTGACCGCGGCCCTGACCTCGGGGAGGATTTTTTTCATTGGTTCAGTAGTTCCCAGATGTCCCCCGGCCTCTTTACCTTCAACCACGACCGCGGCCGCGCCTAACTTCTCAGCGATTTTGGCTAGTCGCGCTGAAGAAACAATCGGGACAATGGGTGTGTTTGATTCCTTCCCCCACTGAAACATATCTCGAGAGAATCCAGCTCCGGAGACGACCAAATCTATTCCTTCCTGAATCGCTGCTTTTACTAAGGTAGCAAAATCACGCACGGCGAAAAGACAGTTTACCCCGATAATTCCCTTGGTCAATTCACGCGCTTTCCGAATCTCAGCCTTTAGTTCCTCAACACTCATCCCGGTTATAGCGATAATCCCTATGCCACCTTCATTAGCCACGGCCGCCGCCAAGCGAGAAGTAGATATGCGAACAGCCATCCCTCCCTGAATAATTGGGAGCCGGGCTATCAGATTGCCAATCCGTAATTCTGGCAGTTTCATACCTGTTTAAAATCCCGTTCCTTTCTTTGGTAGAAGAATATTCCTACTTAAAAATTCCTGTTTCCTTTGCCCATTCACTTAGTTTCATAGGAGGTATATTGTTCCATAAAAGTATGTATTATCCTATTAATTTTTTAGCAAAAAACGCCCCCGTTATTCATTTATTATTCATTTATTTAAGAACCTAAATAACAGCAATAATGCTTACGAGCTTAATTCTAACCGAGTATTCTTCTTATAGCAACACAATAAATAGTAAATAGTAATACCAAACTAACACGTCTGGAGACTACACTTATTTTACAGCTACCTTCTTGCTGCACGAGGTTAAACAATTAAGAGCGGGCTTGGGGCCCGCAGTGAGAATAATAAACCAAACATAAACATTTTACTCGATAATCAAAGCTTAATGCCTATCTAAATCTAATCCAAATCCTTAGCCAATTTGGTAATTGCTTCTTTGAGGAACTCCATCCGTGTTTTCTCATCAACCCGAAGAATAACTGTTCTTTTGCCGATCTTTTCTATTACTCCAATAATTCCACTATAGGTGACGACTTTATCCTTAACCTTTAAACTCTCGATAAACTCTTTTTGTTTTTTTTGGCGATTTCGCTGCGGCAATACGATTATCCCGATTAAAAGGACAAACGGGACAACGAAAAACCAAAAGATAGTCGATAGGGTTGAACCTTCGGAAAAAGGCAAACAACGACACCTCCATCTATCATTCTACAGCAATCTAATCATAATGTAACGTAGACCAGGGGTTATGGTCAAGCACTAAACAAAAAAATGGCAGTCCCAACCAGCTAAGGGTGAGACGCCATCGAAGGTCAGCGTTTTAATGTTTACATTCCCTTTATTTTCGTTCCCAGCCACGTTTGATGACTGAGTCATAACACAAGATCCGTATATTTAGGCAGATGAAGCACGAAACATTCGCTTAGTTTCATATAGATATTGTAGCGCTATAGTAGCGCTGTTGAGTGTATTAATCTATAAAATCGTTAACAGTTGTTAACCCCCGTAGAACTCAGCCGTGCGGTTATCCCGTACCCCGTACTCTTTTCGAATATCTTCCAAGCGGGCTCCCCAATACTGAACCCGATCCTCAATCTCATCGGCTGAAGCTCTATCCACCTTTAAAACCTGCTCACCCTCTAATTCTACTCCTAAATCGTAGCCTTGCTCACCGTGGTTAACTACCAGCAATCCTTCGTAATACTCTCGCGACCAGTCGCCTTGCCCTAAAAAATCCTTTTTGGAGACTACCTGCCAATTTTGCTTTGCCACAGCTTTAACCCCCTCTAATCACTTAAAAAATCTGCTTCTTGGCCTTATTGTCTCCAAGCTCGGTCTAAATTAACCCGGCCAGGACTGGCTCACTTTTTGCTTAGATCAAATTTACTTAGATCTAGTTTGCTTAGATCTAGAAATGCCTGCATCGCCCGGCTATAAATCTTTTGACGCCGGTAAATCAGGTAAAGATTCCGTTTAAGATCAATCCCTTCCAATTCGGGGCTAACGATCCGGCCTAAGGCGGTACTTTTGCCGATCGCCCACTGAGATACCAGGGCAATCCCCAAACCTTCTTCCACGGCCGTAATTACTGCTTCGGTACTCCCTAACTCGAGTAAGATATTCAATTTATCCAGGTTTACTCCCTGATCAGCGAGCCGGTCTTCCAACACGCGCCGTGTTCCGGAACCTTTCTCGCGCCAGATCAGGTTTTCTTGAACTATTTCCTCAATCCGAATTGAGGTCCGGGTGGCCAGCGGGTGAGCCGCTGGTACAATCAACCGCAACTGATCGGCTGCAAATAAGGTGCTTACTAATTTATTATTCTTCACCGTTGCTCCGACGACGGCCAAGTCAACCCTCTGTTCTAACAAAGAATTAACGACACTGCCGGTATCGCCGATTTCCAGGCTCACTTTAACCTCCGGGTACTGGCGTTTATACCGTCCAATAAATGAAGGGAGGATATAGTGCCCGGGAACAGTACTGGCACCGATCAGCAGACGGCCCCGCACACCTGCCGTTGTTCGGATTAAGTCATCGTTTAGTTCTTCCAAAATACCTAGGATTTCCAGGGCATGCTGGTAAAAAATTTCACCGGCTTCTGTCAGGCGAATTCGCCGGCCGACCCGCTCCATTAATTGAACCCCAAACAGTTCCTCCAGTGTCTGAATCTGCTTGCTTACCGCTGGCTGCGTTAAAAAAAGATCCCGGGCGGCCCCAGACAAACTCTTTTTTTCGACAACCCGAACAAAAGTGATGAATAGATTAAGATTCACTGGTGTTGCCGTTCCTTTCATTGAAGAATAATATTACTACTTGGATATTCCTGCTTCTTTGATTCATATCCTGCTTCTTTGACTCATAGCTAGATGGTTGCCCATCCCCGCTAGATTATTCTATAAATTAATTTCGATTAACGCCCCCGTTTGGCTACACGAAAGCTGCGGCATAAACCGCTGCTTGAAACGAACTCGCTCAGCTTTGCTGAACATCAAGGCTTCGGATAGTCTTTTGCTTCAGCTAAACCTTCGGGACAAGGTTTAGTTGCTGGACCTGTCCTAACTAAGGAAACCGTTCAGGATGGTGTCAATTGCTTCCTTTTCCGTCAGGCCTAGGGTCATCAGTTTAATCAATTGATCACCGGCTATTTTACCAATTGCTGCTTCATGGGTTAATTCAGCCTCGATGTGTTCGGCTCGAAGCTGCGGCGAAGCCGCAATCTTGGCCTGATCCATAATGATCGAATCACATTCCACATGCCCGCGGCAGTAGTTTTGTCCAATTAAACTCGCCCGAAAATCCTGACGGGAATTATCCTGGGCCACGGAACGGGCAATGATTTGGGCATTAGCCCCTTTACCGATTAGGAAAATTTCCATCACTGACTCGGCTGTTTGCTGACCATGGGTGAGCAGCTTCTCGACCATGCGCAGGCTGCCCCGGTCGTGTATTTCAGCCCGCGTTATCCGGCGGGTACTATCCACCCCTTTGATCTGCACCAGTTCCAGTTCCGCCACGGCTCCTTCTTCAATCTTGAGAATCGTCTGCGGATTAAGAATTCGCTGCCCTTCCCCTGGTCCTTCGCCATAATGCTTCTCCACATAACGCAGCCGCGCGCCCCGGCGCACCAGGATTTCATGGATTCCGTCATGTTGGGATGAGTCACAGCCAGCGTTGTGAATTCCGCAGCCGGCCACGACCAAAACATCAGCGTTTTCCCCGATATCAAAAGTATTATAAACCAGATCATGCATCCCGGTTCGAGTTATAATCACCGGAATATGAACCGACTCGTTTTTAGTCCCCGGTTTGACGATAATATCAATCCCCGGCTGATTAGGATCTGTCTTCGGTAAAATCTGAATATTCGCCGTGGACTGACGGGCTACCCCTTCGCCATCCTTCCGAATGTTATAGGCACCAATTGGAATTTCATGCAGATCCGCCACAGATGCAAGTAATTGTTTATCGATAGCAGTCAGGGTCACTAGCCTCGCCTCCACACCTCTGTCTCCATTGACAGGCAATATCGTCCTTAATCAGCGGCCAAACCTTATCTCGCTTGCCCCGTTCTTTAATCTGTCCTTCAGCCAGCAGCAGGACTTCATCAGCCACTGACAAGAAACGTTCATTATGGGTAATCGTTACGGTTGTAATATGGCGCTGATGGTGCCGTTCAATAATCATCATCACTAGCTGCCGGAGGGTCCACAAGTCAACCCCGGCCTCCGGTTCATCAAAAATAAAGACCTCTGCCGGACGAGCTAACAGGGAAGCAATCTCAATTCTTTTCATTTCGCCACCGGACAGGCTCGAATCAATCTCTCGATTCAAGTAGTCTTCCGGACAGAGACCGACATCGTGCAGCAGACAATGATAGTCTTTCTCGTTTAATGAATTATTAGCGGCAATGCTCAATAAATCTCTAACCCGTACTCCCTTAAAGCGAGGCGGTTGTTGAAAAGCGTAGGTAATCCCCCGCCGGGAGCGTTCCGTAATACTAAGATCCGTAATATCTTCCCCTTTATAGTAAATCCGACCAGCTGTCGGTTGATAAATACCCATAATGACCTTAGCCAAAGAGGTTTTCCCTCCGCCATTTGGCCCGGTGACCGCGTAAAATTTGCCCTCTTCCAAAGTGAGGTCTATTTGGCTCAAAACCTCTTTGCTGCCGCCATTTCCGTTGCCTAAAGTCAGGCTAACAGAGCGTAATTCAAGCATTTTCTCACGGTCTCCTTTCTATTGCGCATTATAGACCGTTCCTTCCCTTATGAAAGAATACCTCAAAGATATTCCTGTTTCAACAATTCTTGCCTAATAATTAATTATATAAGCCTCGCTATTCAGCAAAGCTGAATAATTCATTTTTTAGAGTAGCACAAATGCCTGAATAAGTCTATAAACGGTGCTTTCGGACGCGCGGTTTCAAATCGACTATTTCATCTATTCCGACCCCTTTGTCGCGCAAAACGGATTCCACTTGCTCGCGCAGGCTCGACTCAACTCGAATAGCCAGTCCACACAGGGAAGATAATTCACGGGGCACTGGCATAATCGTCCCTTGAAGGCGTTCCTGTTTCAGGACCTGCTCGGCTTTCAAGGCATGGTGGGTGGAAACAAAAGTAAATACTGTATAAGCCGGGTTTTCGTTAACCATATCCTATCACCTGTTCTTGACAATTGAATGCAGGGCCTCTAACAGAACATTGATTTCTTCTGCGGTATTAAAGTAACCCGGACTGAGCCGCAGGGTGCCGGTTTCCAGGGTGCCCAGGGTTTGATGGGCTAAGGGGGCACAGTGCAAACCAGCTCTGGTCGCAATATCAAATAAATGGTCTAATAAAAAGCTTAATTCCCCCGCATCCCAACCCTCGATATTTAAAGAAATAACCGCGGTCTGTTCTGTAATGTCTTTCGGCCCGTAAATGATTACTCCCTCTAGCCGCTGCAGCCCATCTAAAAGCTGTCGGGCTAATTCCTGTTCATGTTGTCGGATTGTGTCTATTCCTTGATCGAGAATAAACTTAACGCCTGCTCCCAGTCCGGCTAGACCAGAGGTATTAGGGGTGCCGCTTTCAAACCGTTCGGGCAGGTCTTCAGGCTGAGACAACAGTTCCGATTTACTGCCAGTCCCACCTTCTTTAAGTGGCCTCAGGTTGATTCCCTCGGCAATATATAACCCGCCGGTCCCGGGAGGGCCAAACAAACCTTTGTGACCAGTAAAAGCCAGCAAGCTTATCTGACACTTTTTAACATCTATTGGCAGCACGCCGGCGGTCTGAGCGCAGTCTACCAGCAACGGTATTCCTTTGCGCGCCGCCAGATCGCCAATCTCTTCAAGCGGCTGAATTGTCCCCGTGACATTGGAAGCATGATTAATACAGATTAACCGAGTGTTTGGGCGCAGGCTTTTTTCCAGGTCGCGCACCGCTAACCGGCCTTCCGGTGAACACTGAACCACAGTATGATTAACTCCAAGTTCTTGAAGGCCGAAAACCGGCCGAGCCACCGCATTATGTTCCATGGAGGTCATGACCAAATGATCACCCGGCCGCAGCCACCCTTTAATAGCTAAGTTCAGAGATTCGGTAACGTTGCCGGTAAAGATGATCCGGGATGAATCTGGAATATTAAAAAGAGTCGCCAGCAATTCTCTGGTCTCTAAAATCATCCGCCCCGCCTGCAGGGATAACCGATAACCGCCCCGACCGGGGTTAGCGCCATATTCCCTTAAGCACTGATCGGCCGCCTGATAGACAACCTCTGGCTTGGGCCAGGAGGTAGCCGCATTATCTAAATAGATCAAACTAATACCCCCAGTCAATGACTTACCAACTGGTTGATTCGAAACTGTTTTGATCTTGATCAACAGACTCCCACTTCTAGACAATTGCTAAGCCATTATAAAATAGTTTACCCTTGATTATACGCTTTTTCGGAAAACAAGTGCTAGTTTCAGATAAACTGATACATAACCATTCGTTATAGTTTACCATCTTACCCCATACTTCGGGTTATATGATAAACAATTATCTAGAAACCACTCGACACGTCACTTTTAAAAAAATTCTTCAGGTTATATGATAAACAATAATATATGATAAACAATAAAAATAAAATGCGCCTGAAGCCGGTTAACTCCTGACCCAGGCACATTTAGCAAGGTATTCAATTCTCACGATCCTTGATTATATTCACACCAGTTGTTTATCCCATGAT
>JAAZDI010000209.1 GCA_012512295.1 Syntrophomonadaceae bacterium | reverse complement strand
AATGATCAGTTACAGGCAGTTACACGTGGGATTTATGAAGTAGCTGCTAGTAGCGAGGATACCAATCATCAAACATAGGTTAGCGATATAGGTCTTTGAGTACGGAGAACCTAGAATAAATCCCTGACCAATCATCAAACATAGGTTAGCGATATAGTACCAGTAGAATAGGAGCGTGTATTAATGGAAGATAGCAAACCACGCATCTACCTCTCTCCTCCCCACATGAGCGGGTATGAGCTGGAGTACATAAAAGAAGCTTTCGAGTCCAACTGGATTGCTCCTTTAGGGCCGCAGGTCAACGCTTTTGAGGCGGAAATGGCGGAGTATGTGGGGTGCCGTAAGGCCCTGGCGGTCAGTTCCGGCACCGCGGCCATCCATCTGGCTTTACGGCTGTTAGGGGTGGGAGCGGGCGATCTGGTTTTCTGTTCGTCCCTCACTTTTATCGGTAGTGTTAACCCGGTGCTGTACCAAGGAGCAGTACCGGTTTTTCTTGATTCAGAACCCGAGAGTTGGAACATGTCGCCGGCAGCCTTAAGCAAGGCGTTTGCCTGGGCCGAGCAAGAGGGGCAGCTGCCCAAGGCGGTTATTGTGGTTAACCTGTACGGGCAGAGTGCGGATATGGAGCCGATTCTGGAGATTTGCCATGCCTATGGAGTACCAGTGGTGGAGGATGCTGCTGAGTCCCTGGGAGCAACTTATCGGGGAAAGGCGAGCGGCACCTGGGGGAAATTCGGGATCTTTTCGTTTAACGGGAACAAGATCATTACCACTTCTGGTGGAGGGATGCTGGTGTCTGATGATGCAGAAGCCCTGGAGAAGGCCCTTTTTTGGGCGACCCAGGCGCGGGATCCAGCTCCCTGGTACCAGCATACGGAGATGGGCTTTAACTACCGGATGAGTAACATTGTGGCCGCTATTGGTCGGGGTCAGCTTAAAGTATTAGATCAAAGAGTTCAGGCCCGACGAGAGATTTTTCGCCGCTATGAGGCGGCTTTATCCGGTATAGAGGGGATTAGTTTTATGCCGGAGATGGCCTCTGGCCGGGCCAACCGGTGGCTGACGGTGATGCTGGTTGACCCGGTGGTGTGCAGCATCGGGGTGATGGAGATAATCAGGGCTCTGGAGAAAGAGAACATTGAGTCCCGACCGGTCTGGAAGCCCATGCACCGGCAGCCGTTATTTGCTGGTTGTCAATATTTTACCAACGGCGAGGAAGAAAGCGTCTCCGATCGGTTATTTGAGCAAGGGATCTGTCTGCCTTCCGGTTCAAGCCTGAGTCAAGCAGACCAGGAGCGAGTGATCCGAATAATTAAGCAAATGGTTAAAGGTTAACGACCATATCAGCCATGGGGACGGTTCTTGTGGCCGGCATCGGTGCTTATGCCCTACGGGCACAGGTGATTGGTTGAATTATCAAAGTAATAATCAAGGCAATAATCAACTATTCATTATCTCGCTTGGATATTTTGGAGGGTATTGAGTTGCATAGACAGTATGATGCAGTGGTGCTGGGGGGAGGAATTAACGGCTGCGCGATTGCCCGTAAGCTTTCTCAGGAGGGAATGAGGGTGGTCCTATTGGAAAGAGGGGCGATTGGCGGCGGAACCTCGGCCAATAGTTCCAAATTGATCCACGGTGGGCTGCGCTATCTGGAGAATGGACAGTTCGACCTAGTCAAGGAATCACTAAAGGATCGCCAGAGACTAGCCAAGTTGTATCCAGACCTAGTTAGAATGGTCCCCTTTTATCTGCCAGTCTATCAGGACAGTCTCCGGCCTGGGTGGATGATCCGCTTGGGACTGCTTTTATATGATGCCTTTTCCCGGCAACGCGCCTATCATTCTCGAGAGGTCAACAAGAATGCGTTTCTTAATCGGTTCCCCAATATTAAGCCCGAAGGTTTGCGCCGGGTGTATGTTTATTATGACGGAAAAACCGATGACCAGGAACTGACCCGCCGGCTAGCCTGTGATGCTAGGGAGAACGGAGGAGTGGTGCAGGAGTACTGTTCAGTGAGCGATATCAGCTTAGCAGATGGGGGTTGGGCGGTTAGTTATACGGATAGTCAAG
Source organism: Syntrophomonadaceae bacterium (assembly GCA_012512295.1). Lineage (GTDB taxonomy): Bacteria > Bacillota > Ch66 > Ch66 > Ch109 > JAAZDI01. The sequence continues at coordinate 12,594 of JAAZDI010000209.1, read as the reverse complement.
GGGAACAGCAGCTAAAGGCTCCTCTGTTGATTAATGTTACCGGTCCCTGGATTGATGAGGTAAACGAACGGTATGGCTTGCCCCATAATTACCGTATCACTCGGGTCAGTGGCATCCATATTGTGATCAATCGGGAACTGGTGCCGGACTGCCTGTTTTTACAGACCCGCACTAAGCGGATCTTTTTTATGATTCCTTGGCGTGAGGGTAAAACCATTATCGGTACGACCGAACGAGTGGAAAATTGCCCTTGTGATGCGGTGCAGATTAACGAGTCCGATATCGATTACCTGCTGGCTTGTGCCAATCGTTATTTAAGAAACCCGGTGAATAAAAGCGATATTGTCGACACCTTTTTAGGGATCAGACCGTTGATTATGGATAAAAGAGTTAAAGACGTCAGTCAGATGAGCCGGGAGTATAAGCTTGACGTGGTGGAATACCAGGGAGCTAAGCTGATCCATGTTTTTGGCGGTAAGTTGACCACTTGCCTGAGTATGGCCGAGAAGGTTTGGCGAAGAATTTAGGCGGGTGTAAGTATAAACCAGATTCACCATAAGGAGCAGTGGGGTCGTTGGCTATATTGATAATAAGCAGGTCATGCTGGCTTTGTTTATTTGTATTTTGTATGCTGTCTCGGATGAGGTCCATCAGCTGTTCGTCCCCGGCTCGGGGTGGACGGCTAAAGGACGTCATCCTAGACAGTGCTGGAGCAGCCATTGGGGTTTGTTTATTATGGCGTTGTTTCCGAAAAAGGCCGGGTTTTTCTCGGGCATTGCTTAGTGACAAATAGAGCTTAGATCTGATTATCTTGGGTCCGGTTAGTTTGGCTCAAAGCGAGCAGATGAAGCAGCGTTAGCCAGGTCCCTTGCTGGAACAGATAGGCATAAAGTTTATTCAGTTCATCAGTGCGCCGATAAAATTGTTTGAATGATAAGTAATAATATGGTAAAATGCGCTTAAAGGACTGCGTTGCAAAACGAATGCAGGCCGGGAGGTGCAGTATGGTAGTAATTCACATATTGAGAAAGGAGTTTTATAGACGAGGAGGAATCCTGAAAACTGCGGAGCTTAATGAACTAGGGCTTTCAAGCCGCCAGATAAAAAGGCTTTTAGATGAAGGAGTTATTACAAGGATTAAACGTGGTTTTTACGAGCTGACGGATTATGTTAGCCGGGAAGAGGTGATTATAGCACGACTATTCCCACAAGCGGTTATATTTCTTGAAAGTGCTCTGTTGCACTATGGTTATACAGATCGCATACCGTTAGCATGGCAAATAGCTGTGGACAGATATAGTAAAACAACCCAATATAATATAGATTATCCTTTAATAGAACCTTACTATCTTGAACCAAAGTTTATAGATATTGGTGTAGATATAATACAGGTAGATGGTGTAAAAGTTAGAATATATGACAGAGACCGCACAATCTGTGATGTCCTTCGTTATGAGAAAAAGCTAGAGAAAGAAGTATTTAATAATGCAATTGGGCGTTATGTAAAGGACACGATAAAAAATATAAGAAAGCTGTTTGAGTATGCAGAAATATTTAATATAAAGAATAAAGTGCAAACATATGTAGGAGTGTGGTTGTAATAGGAAATATTGAAGCTTCAGTCTTAGCAAGACTAAAAAATAAATCAAAAGAACAAGGTATCCCATTACAGCAACTCTTAAATTTATTTTGCCAAGAGGAATTTATCCGAAGGCTTTCCGTAAGCAACTACAAAGAAAAACTCATTCTTAAAGGCGGTCTTTTATTATATTCAATTAGTGGATTTACCGCAAGACCGACAGTCGATGCGGATTATCTTTTGAAAAATTATCCTAGCGACCCGGATGCAGTGGGAGATCTTGTTAAGGAAATAATTTCCTCGCCTAGCAAAAACGATTTTATACAGTTTGAGGTTAGAAGGTTAGAAACTATCAGCGAGATAAGGGAATATCATGGTATTAGAGTTAATCTTATGGGGTTTATTGGAAGGACAAAGACCCCTTTTGGTATAGATTTTGGAGTTGATGTTGTCGAAATAATAATTGATTTTCTTCAGCCACCATATGAAGCACTGATTCAGGAGGATGAACTATTTAAAAATTGGAACCATAAGGAAAGAAGGTATATTTAATATGAAACAGCTAAATATGCTTTATGTCGGCTACTTTAACCGAAAGTATAATTTTTTGATTGATTAACAGCAATCGCCCCCCTTTTTAGAAGTAAAGCACGGAACTAAATACAATTGTAGCAGAACATATGTTCTGCTACAAAGAATATAAACTGCTTCTGATCCCGATATTTTTGCTTTGATCCAGGTTTATTTCGAGGAAGAGGGATATAACGCGTTATTGCCACCTATTTCCTGGCCCAGGTGGACAATCGCTACCGTGAGTTCGTCTAACTTCTTTTCTACCCGTACGAGCAGAAAGACCGTGACCAGCATCGGAAAGCCGTAGTTGCCAATCTGGGTCCATAAGGTTTCCATAGTCTCACCTCTTTCTGGCTGCTGCATTTGCTGTCATTTTGAGCAGAGCGAAGATCTTGACACCATTGTTTCCATCTGTCAGCCTGAGTGGCAGCGGAGAGGATTCTTCACTCCGTTCAAAACTATCCTGCGTTGACCGCACCACAATAAGTGAATAATGGTATATTCAAAGCAATGACAAATACAATGGGTCTGATCCCGGGTCGGGGTCCGGGATCAGCGGGATAAACTTTAATTTAAGCTGGTTATACTCGGCATGGTCTGGTTATTCTAAGCATGGTTTAGATCTAGGTCCTTTAGAGTTAGTACGTCTAGGTTATGTGTGCCGTCGCTCGGGTATTGTTCCGAGTAAGGGCCTCTTTAGGTAAATCAAACCCTGAGGATTCAAATCACTGAGGTGGTTTTAGCTACTCCGCTTCAAACAACTGCACGGTTTCGCGACTGACGATGCGGGCCTCAATTACCCCCACCAGGTCCCCAGTGGAACTGGTAAAGATGTTTTTGGCGACAATGGTGTTCATCGCGTTTTGCACGGTCGTAGCGTCCAGGGTTTCCAGCGGATCGTCTAAGGAGAGGGTTACCCGGCGTCCGCCGGCGGTCCGAAAAACCATCTGTAATTGTTGATTCATTTGCTTTACTCCTTTCTGGCCTAGCCCGTCTGGTGACTAGGACTGCCTGCATGGATCCAGGCAGGTCCTTATGACTCTGCCGATCCGCCAGTCAGCGGCGGGTGACTGGGGCGTCTGTGAACCAGGAAGGCCAGGCCGTATAATTGGTTTTTTGATTTGGTTAGGTTAGGTTTGATCTGTTTTGAACTGGTCTGGCAATCTGCTGACTACTCGTTTTCCAGACTGAATTCATCAATCCGCTGCACCTCATTTAAGGTGTGCTGCTGCAGGGGCACCAGCAGGTTGGCGACGTCAAAAACGTCCTGATCATCTGCGCTGGGTTTGACGTTGCGGAAGCTCCGATTTTTGAGAATCGGGCTGCCCTCCTGATCAAAGCCGGTTTCCAGGGTGATCCGTAAGGTGCTTCCCAGAGGGGTTTCTAAAACTGCCATTTGGTTTCACCTCCTTTCGAGGTCTATTGTACGGGGGAAATCAGGATCTGCCAAAGGCCGAACGAACATTAGTTCGGACGGGGGGTGATGATATACCTGGCGAGTTGGGCGGGAGTCAGGGCGAATTGAAACAGAGGCGGGATGTACCGGTCAGGTCGAGAAGGGATGAGAGAGGCGAGTGGGGTCCGGGGAGGGTTGTTGTAGTTTGGACAACCAGCCTTTTTATTTTTTATTTTTATATGGAATAATTTAGGTAAAGATGGGTCGCCCAGTTATTTTTAAACAAAGGCGACCCGGTTATAAAGGCAATCCTGTTTGAATTAGTTGATGAAACCCTGAAGAATAAATTTCCTATATAAATGGGTTAAAATGATTGATTCTTTTTATTGGGGATATTACAATTTCTATAGAGTTTAATATTATATCAGGTAGGAGGTGATGAAGTGAATAGTATTACATCTTTAAACATTGAATTATTAGGAAAATGCCTTTTGGAATGCAGGCATTGTTCATCTTCATCTTCCTTCATCCGAAATGATAAACTTGATATCAGGTATATCAAACAATTGCTTATAGAGGGCAGTAGTTTTGGGGCTGGTTACCTCAGCATTTCTGGGGGGGAACCCTTATTATATGAAGATTTATTTAATGTTTTGACATTAGCCAGGGATTTGAAATATAAGGTAAGAATATATACTTCAGGTATAATTGGAAACATAGATAGCTTGAAAGCTGTTGATACTCAGTTTCTGCAAAAAATCAAGGCGTTCAATAACGTAGAGGCGATGATTTTTAGTTTACATGCTCCCTCTGCTGAAATTCATGATTACATAACACAAAGGCCAGGAAGTTTTGATTTTACAGTAGAAGCTATACAGCGCGCTATTGCAGTAGGCTTGGTCACTGAGGTCCATACTGTGCCGATGAGTGTCAATTATGCTCTCATACCTAAATTGATTCGATTTGCCGAAGAATGTGGGGTATCCGAGCTTTCTTTATTAAGACTAGTTCCCCAGGGTCGGTGTACAGAGAACAAGCATCTTATAATGAACGGGGCGGAAACTGCACAATTTACTAAATTAGTTAATAAGTTGGATTCTCATGTTTTATCAATACGCAAAGGGGCTCCTTACAGGTGTTTGTTTTTAAATGAAGCAGGTGTCTGTAGTGCTGGGGTAGATAAACTATTAATTAGTCCGGATGGAAGCGTTCATCCATGTGAAGCTTTTAAATTTACCGAATCAGATTCTAACATATATGACAAAAGTCTTAAAGAAATATGGGAGACAGACCGCATTTTGAACGAAATACGGAATTTGAGCATTGAGCAAATCAATGTATGTAATCAGTGTCCTAACGTAAACAAGTGTTCCGGGGGATGCCCTGGACAGCGGTTGCTTGAATACAAAAATGTTTTAATTGGACCGGACCCGATATGTATGGTTAATCCTAAGTTGTAAGCGGGGTGATTTAAGTCTTTAAATATTTAGAAAAACACGGTGCCGAATTGCTCTTAATTATATTGTCCGGTATCTTGTTTTATCAAAAGGAAAAAATATTTGGATTTATGGTATTATTCATTTTGATAGCATTTGTGTTTGTAAGATTTGCCCGTATGAAAGATAACGATGATTTAGATATAAGATCTAATAGCATGTTGACTAATTTTTATGTTAGGACGGCTTTTTTTTTATTTGTTTTAGTTGGGATTGTGTTTTTGGTATATGCGGTCGACGCCATGATTTTGTGGCACTGGTATCCTGATTAATATGGCATATGGAGAAGAGTAATGATATTAGCTGGAAGCGAGCTTGTTAAAAGAGTCAAAAAAGAGAAGATATTTGAAGATACTATTGATTGGCATTGCTTTACCGGTTGGCAATTTGATTTGAAGCTTGGTAAAGAGGCGTTTATTTCAGATAATAACAAACCGATTATTTTAGGGGAAAATGACTATCTGGTTATTGAACCCGGAACGTTTGCTTTACTTGAGACAGAAGAACGAATAAATATGCCTCATGATTTAATGGGGTTTATTGCTGTTAAATTTTCCTTTAAGAAACTTGGATTAGTAAATATTTCAGGTTTTCATGTTGACCCAGGATATAAAGGTAAACTAATTTTTTCAGTCTATAATGCCGGACCCAATGATATTCTTATGCAGAGAAACAAAGCTGTTTTTATGATCTTTTTTGTTAGTCTGACCAATGCGCTAGACGAATTTATGGAACAGATAAAATCTGGTTCGAACGATCTTCTGTTAGATGATGGGGAGTTAGAGCTAATTAAATCTAAGGAAGATAAAATTATTCGAAAATCAGGCTATAGCGGTATCCCGATCGACATGATGACAGCCATCCAGGGCAATAGTGTGTCGTTATCCAGGAACGCTAGCCGAATAGAGAAATTAGAAAACAATTTTAAGATATTTGGTTCAATTGCGTTAACGATAATAGGAGCACTTATAACGATTTTGCTTACTCTGTCGAAGTGAGTATAATTGCCATGCAATACATTTATACGACCGGCAAAGGTGACAGTTATCCAATCGAATTGGACTATAAGGCTATTTTATCCGATCAACTGGTTTCAGACTATAATCGGGTGACAGGATACTGCAAAACTGGATGCAAAAATTATAACTATGCGGGTGGGTGTCCGCCTTTAGCACCTAATTTTGAATTGCTACGAGAGAAATATCCATTGGCGGTACTGATTTATGCCAGGTTGTATTCAGAATTTAAACCGGATAAGGTAAAAGCTTCTGAAAAAGTTTATATTCATTATCGTTTTCAGGATATAATACTATCTAATTTATTAACGAACTTAGGTTATGAATTGACAAGAAAGAATAGAAACCAAATCTTTTTTTTAAACAATGGTTATTGTATGGGCTGTGGCAACAAGAAATGTAACTTTAAATTAGGTAATAATTTCTGCGCCAATCCTGACCGAAGAACGTTCTCATTGGAAGCATGTGGAGTTGATGTTGAGGCAAGCTTAAAAAAAATATTTAATATAGAATTACAGTGGTATAACAAATCTAATTATAATACTGTTGAGCATATGACCAAAGCGATTGCTTTACTTTGTAAAAACCATGCACAACAAGCTGAGCTATCAAATTCATTAATTGGTTGTTTAAATGGTTTAAGCAGCCGTGGGGACGGTTCTCGTGGCCGGTTTGGCACAAAAATATAGAAATACCTTGCTAGTAAGATGTAATTAAAAACGATCGCGTTGACCACATCATAACAACCCCTACGGCTAGCTTACTGATTTTCTTCTATACTGGACTTGGTGTTGAGGGCTTGTTTTTCAGTATTTTTCGATGTGGTGGCTCTGAAAAATACACACAGTGGCTCTGTTTAATACACAGGGTGGGTCTAAGAATCGTACTGCCGGATCTAACAGTTGCCAGGATAAGCGAAACTGAAGCCAATTTAATCCTCTTCTGCCCAGAGCTGGAAAGCCGGCAAAAAGAAATCAAACAACTGCAACGCAAACTGGACCGGCAAAGAAGGGCGAATAACCCGGACAACTATAATCCAGACGGGACAATCAAAAAAGGCCGCCTAAAATGGTTAGCCAATTAGAAGAAGATATTTAATTCATTTGAAAGGTCTGAAAAACCATTTCTAATACGAATAAGTTAGTTGAATTGTCAAGTTTTGATTGGATAAGATCATCATCCGGAGATCCACCTGATTCATGATTATTTTGACCCTGAAGTTTGGTGGCAGAGCCAGGAGGACCAGAAACGGGGAGTTTTGGAGTATTTGAAAATCTTTCGCTTCTACATAAGGGAGCAGTTTGAGTTGTAAGTAGAGAGAGGGGGTCATCCATCTAATGGATTAGTTGAACTTTAAAGGCCTCATTACATCAATCCAACCACGAATACGACTAACCCGTTCATTTGATGAAGCCTCTCATACATATTTGGGTTATGCCATTAAAATTGCCGGAACCATTGATAACCAAGATTTTTCCAAACAAACCATCTTCTCCATCGGTATCGGCAAAGCAGCTCAAGCTTAATTTAACTTCAAAGTAAATGACATTATCTCCGGCGAATGCCTTCCTGTTTCGGATCCGGACATAGAGCCGGTAGATTATTATAAGGTGTCATAATTAGCTAAGGCAGTGGAAGGAGAGCCGGGCAGCCTATCAGCACCCTGGGAATTGGTTCCGCCGGAGCTGAAAGTTTACCGGGAAAGGGGACACCGGAGACTGGCTGCCAGGACTTATGAAGCTAAATGCAGTAGCTGCATGTGGGGTGCTAGGATGCCGGTAGAAATAATAGTTGATAACTGGAACCCAAAGGGCCGGAGGAAGTATCGGTTTGAGACTTTTTGTTATGGCCCTTTGAGTTGTAAATTGTATAAAGCTGGACCAAACAGAAAGGTAGAAGGCCGAAACGGGATGGTCTATGTGGAGGAAGATTGGGTTGATCAGATGATGACCGAACATCGGGAGCCGGATGAGTAGTTATTGTTAAAAAGAATATAAAATGAGTCAGCCATCCCATAATGTCCATCAATAGACGGAGTATAATGTCCGAGATATGACGGTGCCAATGACCAAAAATAATGTGATATTCAATGCTAGTGCCAGTGATCCAAAAGGTAAGGTTTTGTACTATTGGTTCAGTTTTTGGCCCAAAGGATTCATGTTCGCTAAAGACGAAATACGAATCCCTTGGGCTGATTGATTATTTTAGGCTTATGATGCCGGAAAGAGCCTTATAGGCATAGGCCACGGTTATGCTTTTTGACATTTTAGCTTGGCTCAAACACCTTGTTCATGCTGTGAGCTGAGGATGGGACTAGTAAGAGGCTAATGGTCTCCTGGTATGGAAAAATATTACACGATAATGGTAGAGTGTTTGGTGATCGGTTATAATGGTAACATCTTAAAATTGTTTATATGTAACATCGCAGAATTAGTTGTATGATTGGAGGGATGTCTGTGAAAATTGAAGGGCTGCGGATAAAAAATTTTAAAATCCTACAAGACATTACTCTGCGTAACTTGCCTAATATGGCTGTGTTTTTAGGGCCAACGGTTCAGGAAAATCCACTCTCTTCGATGTTTTTGGCTTTTTGCATGATTCCCTCATTGACAATGTTCGGGCAGCTCTGACCAAGCGAGGTGGATATAAAGAGGTAGTGAGTCGGGGACAGGAAGGACCAATTGAATTTGAAATAAAGTTTCGGCCATCCCCGGGCGAGCCCCTGGTAACTTATGAATTGCATATTGGTTTAGATGGACGGGGGCTACCGGTAGTGCAGCGTGAATTATTAAAATACCGACGAGGACAAAAAGGGAAACCATGGCATTTCCTCGATTTTTCTAATGGAGTGGGGCACGCTATCGTTAATGAGAGTGACTACGGCAAAAAGGGAGTTCAGGAGCAGCGGGAGGAACAAAAATTGGATTCCCCTGATATCCTGGCGATTAAGGGGTTGGGCCAATTTCAGAAATTTAAACAGGTAGCGGCTTTTCGCCGTTTAATAGAAGGTTGGCATGTTTCAGATTTTCATATTCAAGTAGCCAGAGCTAGTGTTGATGCCGGGTATGCGGAACACCTATCACCTACTGGCGAAAATCTTCCTTTGGTAGCTCAATTTATGCATGAACATTATCCAGAACGGTTTCAACGAGTTTTACAAAAGATGGCGGAAAGAGTGCCCGGAATTGTTTCGGTAGAGGCAACTGAAACAGCTGATGGCCGAATTGTTTTACGTTTTCAGGATGATGCGTTTCGAGATCCCTTTGTGGCGCGTTATGTTTCGGATGGGACCTTAAAGATGTTTGCTTACTTGCTGCAAATTCCTGGAGTAAAGTTTATTGTAGTCCGTGACCAGGATAGTGCTGATTGTATTCAGGTTAAGGAACGGTTACGGACTCTTTGTATTCAATCTGATCACCCTGCCAACAAAAGGCAGGGTTTGATATTTTTCAGGAGGTGTTTAAGTCAAGCTAAAATGTCTAAAAGTTGATGGAATTGCCTGACCAGAGATTGCCGTATATAATGACCATATTATTGGCCGTAACATTTGGACACTAAAAGGGTGGTTTATTTGAAGGGTGCTGGCAATGGTTTTTCCATTTTATGCGGGGATTTTTAAGTTCTCTGCTTGGTATTTATTGTACCAAAAACAAACGGTGGTCATATCAAAAGTCGCAGTTTTTCCGAAACCTCTGCGATAACCTCGGGCGTAGCTGTACAGCAATATTCAGCCCCCCGTGCCTGCCAGTCGAGACTCTTAACCTGATCAGACAGCTTATGAAAGTCAATCCGTCTCAGGGGATTTTTATACAGTCTGCTGATGAAGCTGACTCTGGAGAAAGAATTGCCCACGGCAGCCACCCGGTGCTGGCCTGGATGCTGGACAATATCCATATCCGCACCGACCTGCCGGGAATATTAGACCGGATAAAACCAAGTCAACTGAAAAAATTGACGATGCAGTGGCTATGATTATGGCTCTTGACCGGTGTATCAGGAATGAGGGGGTCAGTAAAGATAAATCGGTGTATGATGAGTGGGGGCTGATTTTGCTTCATATTTCAAGCTACTAAAACAAAGACCAGTATGTTAAAATCTTATTGAAGCCTTCAATAAATTACCTTTATTTTAATTTATCAATTCGGAAGGAGGCGAGCATATGGCTACAGGTAGCAAAGTAGAGGTTAGCAGGGATATTTATTTATGGGCGATTGAAGAATCCCAAAAAGATTTTATAGAGATAAAAAACAGATTCGAAAAAATTGAGACCTGGATTTCCGGGGAAGACTATCCTACTTTTAGACAAGTGGAACGCCTAGCTAACTTTTTAGGGGTACCTTTAGGCTATATGTTTTTAGATGAGCCTCCTAGAACGAGCATAATTGAATCTGAATTCAGGACGATTGGAAACAAAATACCAGAAATTAGCAAGAATCTTCAAGACACCCTGTATATTATGGCCAGAAAAAAGGATTGGTTAAGTGAGTACCGCCGAGAAAAAGGCTGGAGCAAACTACTTCCCCATGATTTTGGTGAATTAAGCAGGGAAAACATTCTTCCTGCTAAAAAATATATTGACTTGGATGAGTTTTGGTATAAAGAACATAGGAACAAAGGCACCGCTTTTAGATACCTTAGGCAGAGGCTTGAAGATAAAGGAATCATAGTTACGCAAAGCGGGATTGTAGGCTCTGATAATCGCCGCAGGTTAGATGTAAATGAATTTAGAGGCTTTTTATTATATGATGACCTTGCACCTCTTATATTCATAAATAGTAGGGACAGCGAAGCGGGGAAAATTTTTACTTTGATTCACGAATATATTCACTTCTTATTGCAAGAGGATGATATATTCATCGATGAGGATAGCGATGAAACAAACATAAATATGATAACGGCAGAGTTTTTAATGCCCACATCTCATGTTCAGGAACTATGGGATAATATTAGGCCGGAATTAGAACAAATTGAAGAATTAAGTAGACTGTTTCATGTTAGTAGATTAGCGGTAGCTATTAAGTTAAAGGACATAGGCAAAATTTCCCGGCATGTAGTCAATACAGTAAAACAGCAAACTGAAAAGGTGCTAAGTGAAAGGGGTGAGGAGGTGTCTAATGGTGGCGGTAACTACTACCGCACCATTAGATCCCGTCTTGGTGATAGTTTCTTAAGAGCTGTAATTCAGGGGGCGGAAGCTGGCGATATCAGCTACACCTATGCATTTGATTTGTTAGGCGGTTCCGCAAAACTGTATGATTACTTCAAAGAGGAATTTATCGGCTATGAGAGATAAATACTTAATTGATGCAAACGTATTTATGACCGCCCATAGACAGCTATACCCATTTGATCTTGCCCCGAGCTTTTGGGAGCAGCTAGTTGAGAAAGCATCGGATAGGATCGTAATAATCGAAGAAGTCAAAAAGAGATACGAAGAGGCCAAGATTTACTAGTCGAGTGGTATGAAAGGGAGTGTGCCAAATTTACGGTCTTAGGGATACCTGACCCGAAAGTGATACACTCCTACAGAGTAATAATAAATTCAACAAATGCGAATGAGCAGTATACACCATCGGCCAAGAAGGAATTTGCTTCATCAGCAGATTCGTGGCTATGTGCCTATGGATTGGCTTTTGGGGATACCATAGTAACCTTAGAAAAATATGAGGCCGATATTAAAAAGAGGGTAAAAATACCCAACATTTGCAGGGAATTTGGGATTAAGTATATTGATTTATTGCAGTTCATGAGAGAAATAGGTATTAGGCTTTAAAGAAAATGTGTAACCACAAATGCTTATGATTTGGCAAAAAAGAAGCTTGAAGACATCTTCAAGAGATTTTTTGGATATTACTCCACCGGCATATATTCTGTCGCACGGCCATAGGCTGCTTTGGCATCTTTTACGCCAATTTCAGCCTGATCAACTTTTGCCTTCCTTTGTATACTATTGAGGGAGATGGTATTAGATGGAAGTAAGGTTTGTTGATTCTGAGTTGGAGACGGTGATCGATCGGGTAATTAAATATTTCACAGAGATTGATGGGATTCAGGCAGCCTATTTGTTTGGTTCTTTTGCGACAAACAGAGTTACGGCAGAAAGTGATATTGATTTGGCGATTCTGACAAATGTAGCTTTGGATGAAGAACTCCTCTTCCAAATACAGGACACGCTAGAGGGATTAGTCGGCCGAGAAGTTGACTTGATAGACTTACGTAACTGTTCGCCAATTCTGGCTTATCAAGTTTTGAAATATGGAAAGAAGATTCTCCTTCGAGATGAACATGCCTTAAATTTATGGATAATTCAAGTTTTGAACGCTTACTATGACTTAAAAATTGACCGTAGACCGATTGAGAGGAGTATTCTTGAGAGGAGCCACAGTAGAGGAGCTAGTATATGATTAAGTTTAAAGCGGATCAAGATGTGGTCTTGGCAAAGGTGGCCATAATTCGACGTTGTCTGAAGCGGATTGAAAAGGTCACGGAAGGCGACCCGGCTAAACTGGATACATATGATTGTCAGGATATCTT
>JAAZDI010000208.1 GCA_012512295.1 Syntrophomonadaceae bacterium | reverse complement strand
TCCTGTTTGGCTATAGGAAGATAAACTAGCTTTTACATTCTGGTCATCTGCCTTTTTCTGCATGACCTGCCGTATACTGCCAAATACTTCCTTATGAGAAAACCGTTGATTGGTTTGTTTTGCTTGCAACTCCGCCTCTTTCAGCTTGAAATATATCTCACTTTCAAATTGAAGCTTTTCATAGGCTTGAAAACTCATGACAACCATATCGCCATACCCATTTTTTGTTAGAAAAACAGGCTCAGAAGTTTCATGAACAATCTTTGAAATTTCGGCGAATTTATTCCTCAAGTCGGATACCGGTCTAATCTGCGGCATAAAATAACACCCCCCTTAATAAGTTTAGCATAATATTATCATAATTATGCTAAATGTTTCAAGGTTCCTAAATTAAATAATGAAACACTTACATTGTTGAACTTATTACATCATATTTTCCAAAAGTTGCGTATAATTCCTAGTCCCATGGTCTAAATACATTTGGGTCAGGCTGGTTACCCAAAAATCTCTTCGCCACAAAAGTCACGTATAAAGCCGGGAGTAAAAACAAGGTTAGACAAGTTGAAAACATAAGGCCACCGGCTATCGCAATCGCTAAAGGTTTAAACATCAAAATATTGCTCAATATCAACGGCATTACTCCCAGGATCGTCGTCAAAGAAGTTAATATAACCGGTTTTAAACGCTTCTGACAGGCTTCTTGGACAGCCTCTGCCAAAGGAGCTCCGTTCTTTCTTCTCTGTTCCATAAAATCAACCAGGATGACGCCATTTCGCACACTAATCCCCGCTAAACTAACAATTCCCATTAGCGACATAAATCCCAGGCCGGTTTGGGTGATAAATAAAACCAGGATGGCCCCGGCGGTCCCTAAGAAAACCGTGCTCATAATTAATAAGGGGATCAGCAGACTGTAAAACTGGATGGCCATAACTATGAGAATCAGGAAAAGGACGATAACAAAGATTTTTCCGATTTCCATAAAAAAGTCAGTCCGGGCTGAGGTTTCCCCAACAATTTCAATAATCGAGTTCGGGTAACTGGCCCTGATCCTCTCTAGCTCTGGCCCCATGTTGTTTAGGATCCGGTCTTCCTTGGCATTGCTTTCCAGGTAGCCGCGCACAGTTAAGCTAGGGATATAGTTATGGTGAGGAATATTTTGCACGGTGAAATCAGAACTGACATCAACTAAAGAAGTTAAGGGGATAGCCTCGCCGGTTGGACTCAGCACAAACATGTTATGTAAATTATCCAAAGGAGTACCCTTTTCAAATTTATACTCTACCCTCATATCTAAGAGGGTCTGGTCCGCACTAAACTCACCAATCGGCAGTCCTTCTCCATAAAGCCTGAGCACCTGGGTAATGGCTTGATTGCTTACTCCCCATTGCTGCAGGGCCTCCCTTTTCGGTTGAAAACTCAGGGTAGCCAGAGACTTTCCGACATCATCGCTCACACTGTTTACCCCGGGTTGTTGAAGAAGGAGGGCCCTTATTTCCTGCCCAATAAGCCTTAATTCTTCAAAGGACTGTCCTTTAACTCTGATAGCGATCGGCGTACCAACCGGAGGACCGGACTCGACAACCGATGTAGTAAACTCTGCCTGCGGAAATTGTTCAATTAATTGATTATTCCACTGATCCTTTAAGGTGCTCGCTAGCGCTTTATCCTTGTTGATATAGACCAAAAACATAGCCTGATTGGGCACATTTCCCTGGCTGGAAGTCATGCCAAATAACCGCGGCATGGGCGTACCGATAAAAGCACTAACTTCTCTTACTTCCTCTTGATTAAGAATCCAGTCTTGAAGCTGTTTGGCTTGGACAGTAGTTTTTTCGATAGTAGTCCCTTCCGGCAGCTTCATTTCAATAAATACCTCTTCTCTTTCGGTATCCGGGAAGAATTCTAAAGGGGTGAAGGGTATCAGTAAAAAAATAGAAAAACCAAGGGAGATTATCAACAAAACCACTGTTTTGGGTTTCCTGATTAGGAAGGGAACTATTTTTTCAGCATAATAAGTTGCGGTCTGTTCTAAAACCCGGCCGATGTAGCCGGTTCGGCTAGCCCAAACCGAATACTTTTCCGCGATATGTTGGCGATAAATGGGAATTATGCTCAAAGCGACAATTGCCGAAGCGATAATGCTAAAGATAATGACCGTGGGCAAAGGCCGGGCAAAATCACCGGAGGCACCAGATAAAAATAACAAAGGAAAGAAAGTAAAGACAATAATGACCGTTGAACTGATAACCGAAGTCATCACTTCTTTAGTCCCGTTTATACAAGATAAAAACACTTCCTGTCCGGAACGCAAATGCCTTTCTATATTTTCGTTAACCACAATCGAATCATCTACTAATATACCTAAGACGATAATAAAGCCGATCAAGGTTATTTGGTTCATATCCACGCCTAACAGGGGCGCGGCAATAATCCCCAGGCTTAAGGAAAGCGGGATTGACAGCATCACGCTAAAAGCACTAATAAGATTAAAACCCAAGGAGCAGGTGAGCAAAACCAAAAGCATCGCGATAAGAAAAGCCTCTGCTAAATCAGCGAACAGTTCTTTAACCGGACCTGCCTGACTGTATACCTTAACTACTTCTACCGAACGAGGAAGCTGATTTTGCATTTCCTGCATTAATCGGTTAAGCTCCCGGTCGATTTTTAATCTATCCACCCCGGGATTAAGAAAAAAGCTGAGGCTCACCGCTGGCCGGCCCTGATAATTAACCACTTCGGTGATCGGTTTAAAACTTTCTCTTACCGTAGCAATATCGCCGAGTCGAATCAGTTCTCCGTTATTTCTCTTAAATACGATCAGTTCTTCTAGCTCCGCCGCCTGTTTATAAGAATCAGCCCTGAGCTGATAGTGATAATCGGATAACTCCCAGGAACCGGGAGCGGTCAAGTTAACCTCTCCCCGTAAGGTCTCAAGAATCCGGGCCAGAGGTATTTGCAGATAGTTGGCGCGTTCGGCATTTACTGAAATAAGGACTTCCCGTTCCGGCATTCCTTGAATATTGACCCGAGATATGCCGGGCACCTGTAAAAATCTTCGTTCCCAATGCTCCAGGATGGAGCTTAATTGGTACAGGTCTTCTTCCTTGTCAGCAGTAAGCTGATAGAGGGAAACCCCATGCATATTCAAGTCATCATTGAAGCTAGCTTCTGAGACCCCCTCAGGGAAATCGTCTTCCGCCTCTTTTAAACGCTGTCTAACCTGGTTCCAGACTCTTTCTTTATCCACACCTTCCGCTAAACTGATAATCACCTGCGAAACCTCCGCTTTGGATACGGAAGTGACTTCTTCAATCTCCGCAATGCTGGTTAATTTTTCTTCAATCCGGTTAGTAACCAGGCTTTCCACCAGCTCAGCCCGCGCCCCCGGATAGATTGCGGTTATTGTCGCCAGAGCTAATTCAGTTTCGGGAATTTCTCTGCGGGGTAATTGAAAGAAAGTAATAATTCCGACCAAAAACAGCATGATTATAAAGAGCAGAACGACTTTTCTTTTCTTTAGAATAAACTCCAACATAGTGCGGCTAACCTTCCTCTATAACTCTCACTTGATCATTCTGGAGCAGTCTTTCCATGCCACCAATAACCACTCGGCTCCCCTCTGCTAACCCAAAAACTTCAATCTGATTTGCGGCCGGCAATCCTAACTCGATTGGTTGCTCGATAACCCGGTCCTCATCGCCAATTACAAAAACATAAGGAGTTTGTTTATGCATGATAGCAGCCGGGGGTAAAAAGAACCCTTCGCGGGCTGGTTTAATATCCCGGACCTCTACCATTTCCCCAACCAACCAGTCCCGAGATGAATTATCAACCAGTAAGGTTATCTTGACCTTTCCGGTAATGTCCGTTGCTACCGGAGAAATATGCATAACCTTAGCCGACCTAATCTCTCCCCGATTATGCACCTCTGCCGAACGCCCAAGGGGCCACTGTTCTTTTTCTGCAATCGGAATATCTATCTCCAGCTTTAATTGATCAATCTTGCCTAAAAGGTAAACCCCCTGGCCAGAGCCAATCAATTGCTGCTCTTTCCCCAATTTATCGATTACTACCCCATTTATTGGGGAACGGAGAATGCTTTTAGCGTGGGAAAGCAAATTGTCTTGTCTGGCCAGCTCGGCTGTATTTAATTGGGTTTGGGCCTGCTCGACCTGGATTTGGCTGCTCCGCAACTGGTTCTCGACACTCTCTAAGACACTTTTCGCGATCGCTCCGTTTTCATATAAATACTTTTTCCGCTGGTAATCCTCTTCGATTTCCTTCAATTTAAGATTCGCTAATTCTAAATTGGCGCGGGCTGTTTCCACCTGATATTCAGCCCGGGTTATATTCAACTGCATTTGATTATCTTCCAACGAAGCCAGGGTTTCCCCGATGGTGACGACATCTCCGACATTGTAATTCAGCCGGGCGATTTTTCCCCCAAGCTCAAAACTAACTACTACTTCTTCATCTGGCTTCAGCAAAGAATGATAAATTATTTCGTCCCTAAGCGTTTCCATATGTAAAGTCTTGGCAATTACCGGTTTAGTATTAACCTGCCCATCATCAGATTCTACCTGGCCACAACCGCATAAGAATACCAGCAGTCCAACTAATAATAAATATATAAATATATTAAATATAGATTTGTATATTCCACTGATTTTTAAAATAAGAGTCTTCATCAGGCTTCCCCTTATCTTCATAGTATTAATTATCGAAAACATTAGAATTTATAATAAATCAAATACTACAGTTTAGCATAAATCTTCTCCTATAATCGCCGTTAGCTTCGTCAAGTGCCCCAAAAAACCACTATCATAATTATCTCATAGTAGTAGCATTAAACAACCTTTTTACAAAATAACAGCCTATACAACCAATTGTTCTAAAATTTTCTCTTGCCAAAACTACTGCACTTATGGTTATAATAAGATGTAAAATAATAATCTTGTAAAGATGGCCCTGTCGGCTCCGAAGTCCCAAGTTTATGTTTGGGATATTGATGTAGGAGCGATGGGGTCAATCTATTTCGGTTTGGTTTTACTTTCATCGTATTCCCAGTTACCAGGCACAAATTTCCAGTGCCGGTAAGGATGATTCCAGCGATTACTAATATCACCCTTTAGGCCTGTTGATTCCCCAATATTAAAACCCGGGTAGATCTCCCTAATTCTGGAGCTTATATAATTATACAACTTCTCCTTGGCTCTAGTCTTTGCTGCCCGTCGTTTTTGCCCTTCGGGAATTACTTTATGTAAGTCATTTAGTCGAAATTGCATTGCTCCCAGTACCACATCCGTACATTGTAGTATTACATGATCCTTAGAATTCACTTCAGCTATATCTTCTTTGCGGATGCGAATTCCAGCTTGTACAAATTCAGGTTGGAATTGTAAATTATATACAAAATTTTTAAACTTCTCAGCTTTTACTTTAGTATCGGGTAGCTGATCCATATATAATCGCAAGTAAATAGGATGGCAACTATCACGAGTATAAACAAGGCCAAAGCCATGTTTTAGGAACTGGTAATATAACAGGAAATAAGACTCCTCAAGTTGTTCTCGTGTAAGTCCTACGGGTTGTAAAGCGTTCTGAGTAAACATAATCCTGACTTTAATCTGCCCTGCTTCTATTAAATCAAAGAATACCTTAATCATCGCGATATACCTGTCAAGATAAGCGGCTGATACCTTTGTCCATTTAATTTCCTGTAATCCCAGACTGTTTTTTTCCTTTTCTAAAGCTTGCTTGACTACTTCCAGAGATGTCGATCGAACAAGAGCGCCCCCATAGAAATTACTATAAAACCTGCCTCGTTGAACCGATTCATCTGTATAAATTATATATTGCAATTTTGGATGGTCACCTCCGGGTGCTACCGTAAACTAATAATACCAGTATCTTTAGTAATACAAATGGGAATATGGTGCTGTACGGTTAACATCCATATAAAATTATCAAACAGCTTGCTATCTGGTTTTTCCCGCTATTATACATACTCCGCATTGGTCAACGTTCTAAAATATAGCCATTGGAATTATCTGTATCTACATTTGAATGTCTCCGTCATATCTAATCTAACCACCGTTTCATAATGCTGCCAACTGATAGAATGCCCAATTAAAACAATAATCGGATTTCCCTAGGTATGATCCTTTTTTGAATTGTTCCAAATCACCATAGCCTTTTCGCCTCTGCTTCCCGCAGCAAGCGCGCCATAACCGTTTTGGCTCGAAGCTCACTCCGCCGCACCTTCATGCTGTTAGCCAGCCGATTTGCCGCATCCATGGCCGATTTTGCCAAAATATGTGGCACATATAGACTGGCTTTATCTCCAACACTCGGTACCTGACAATCAAAAAGCAACTCCTCCGCCAAGGGCCGGAACACAGACGCTGGTAAATCATTAATAAACAGACGTTCGCGATCTTCATACAATAGGTCAACTTCGCGCTGTAAGGTCCAGTACGGAGCTTCCTCTCCGGTTGACCAAGCCCTCTCTTTCAGCAAGCGGTGACTGACATAATAATTTAACATTTCCTGCGCCCTAGCTGCCCGTACATTTTCGCGCTCAATCCGCTCCGCCGCAAGGTAAGGCCCATACTCTTCCCGAGCAATTCGGATGAGTTCCGCCCGCACCGGCTCGATTTCTGCTTCCGTCAAAATATGCGACTCAGCTAGGTTTAAGCCGGCCAAATCATTCCAGGCCCGAATTAATCGCACTTCATGGCTGTCCCTGTCCCGCTGGCTGGCGACTGCAAAACCCACCATTTCTAAGTGGGGCATACCGGGAACCGGAATACTGATCCGGCGAACACATGGCGGAAGCTTAAACTGAGCAAAATGCTCCAGAATAGCATCAAAGAACGGATCGCCATACGAGGCGAAATGTACCCGTGGGTGGCCATCGCCCAGACCTTCTTCATACAACCTACGGGAAATTGTCATTACTGTACCATCAGGAATCTGTTCAATACCTGACAGAATCAGGGTTGGCTCCGCTACTTTTTCCAAAACTAAGCATCCTAAATCGCGCAGATAACGCGATCCACAAAGAGCCTCTCCAATCGCAGGCAGGTTTACAGGAGCTGACCAGCGTTCACTGGTATGAGCCAGACGCAGATAAATCTCGTACAATGCCTGGGGATCAATTTCCATACTCTCGGTATTCTTGCGTTGTAACGCAATCCGCTCACGGGCCTTGGCCACCAAATCGTCTTCAGTCATTTTACCCTCAGCCAGTTGGAGAAAGTCTTCTGGTTCGACGGGAAGCAGGGATAGCTGTTGGGTACCAACGATCATATTCGCCTCAGCCAAACGTTTTAGAAGACGACCATAGACGATTTCCTCAGCACTGCCAAGATAACACAAATTTTGAACATAGATGTCCTTGTGTTTTTGACCAATTCGGTCAATCCGACCAATCC
>JAAZDI010000207.1 GCA_012512295.1 Syntrophomonadaceae bacterium | reverse complement strand
CCCAATAAATAATAAAAAATACCCCCTGACTGGAAGGTCCGGGGGTATATTATTTATAGACACACTAAGCCTTTATGGTTTTTCACGCCAATTAGAGGGGCCCAAGATTCCAACAAAACTCCTTATTCTCTGGATTCAGGAGCCCGGCCACTTTGCTTATCCGCTAGTTTAGCTTCGCCCAAAAATTCCTGTTGATCTATTTTAGACTTTGGGCTCTTATTTTGCTTGAAGCCTTTAGCTTTCTTAGGCATTTTTTCATCCCCTTTCCAAAGCCGTCTTTTCAAAAGTATTATTCCCATATTTAAGACTCAATACTTCTGAAGCTTTGGAAAGATATCCTAACAATTTATACTTTTTATAACCTAAATGCTCGCTCAGTTCTCCCTCTAAGACTTCTTCAATGGTTCATTTGAATAAGTCTTTTAACGGATTGTGAACGTCTTCGACTGATTTGCAGTCTTTGACCAGATCCTGAGCCAGAAAGATTTTCTTTTCTTGCATAAACGGTCAACTCCTTTAATGGTAGTTTTGCCCATTTACACGAAACTTATTATATTCTTAAAACAATTTTTCATTATTTATAGTCTCTTTTCTTTTATATTAATATTATATTTATTGCACAAATCTTTAACATAATTAGGAATAGTCCAAGCAACTAAATAAGTTTTAACCTTGGCCGAATTCAATTCTAAGCCTTTTTCTGCACATAATAAGGTCCTATACTTTAAGGCTTGGTATGCGCCTGGCAAAGGATCGACTGTTTCTATCTCTACTACTGCGTAATGTCCGTTTTTACAATGAAAGACTATATCCGGCAAATCACCAGATGGAAATACGTGCTGTTCTTTTTCTATCTTCTGAACACCGGTGAGTCCTAAAAAAGCAGGGTTATCCGCAATCCAATCTTTTAGCTTTTTATGTTCAGGGCCTTCTCCACAAAGTCCATACTTTCGTCTAATTATTATATTTCTAGCTCTAGTTCCCTGCCTTGGTCTTGCCCCGTTTGGTTCAGGTAGACTTTCTAAATTTAATTTTAAATTAGTAAGCAATTCCTTCAACATTAGGTCGATCAAATGTTTTTCCTTTTCACTTTTGATTGTTTGCCTTGCATCCCTGAGTATTTGAGCAACTTGTTCATCAGTTAAATACCTAAATAAACCCTGATACCAAGAGCACAAATTATCTTTTTCGTTCCTATAATAATCCCAAAAATATAGCTCCTTTGCTTCTTCTAGCGGAATTTTAATAGTATAATCCTCATCGGCTTTTACCATAGTCTCATCATCTAGGTAAATATCCCCAATTTTATATAGACCAACTATTCTCCTGTTTTCTTCATTATCGCCAGGAAATCTTGTCGTAATAATAGCTATTTTACCTATTTCTGTTTTTCTTATATATCTAGGAACGTTTCCTCTTTTTCCACTATGATCCCAACCAGCCCCATACTCCCAGTTTTTGAAAAGTCTGCTCTCATAACATGGTTCTATAGGGGCTTTTCCTCTAAACCCATTTTCGTAGTACTTTCTGCACGCACATTGTTTACTACCGCACCAAGATCTACCGTTTTTAATGTTCATCTTGATGACCTCATCTGAACATGTCCCATTAAACCCCACATACAATCCTTGACCCCCATTATTGTATGTGCATTTAAATGCAATATTATATCGCAACATCTAATCCCTCCCTTAAACATCTCTTTTTATATAAACCGTGTGCAATATTTTTCTTGCATCTCAACTACTCACATACTGCATGCATAACCCATATAGTTACTAGTTTGTTAAAATTTGTAAATAATGCTGTCTTTAATTAAAAGGACATTGGCAACTTTATACATTTTATCCTATAGTGCCGTCCAAAACAATACAAATAACGGCATATTTTGTTAACCTTCCCGTAATACTCATTCCCTTTAAAGCATAAACGAGTCAATTGGTTGACAAATACAACTATACCGCAATGGTTAAAGTCTTTGGCTGAAAAAAATCACATAAATTTCTCGAAAAAATCCTGTGAAATAGTTGTGAAATTTGCACTAAAAAACCCTCTTTTTCAAGAGGGTCTCGATTGCTGTAAGTGGCGGAGAGAGTGGGATTCGAACCCACGGGACCGCTCATCACAGCCCACTCGATTTCGAGTCGAGCGCCTTAGACCAGCTCAGCCATCTCTCCGCGTAAAGTATTTCTTCAATTGTAACGCTAATTTGACTAAACCAGTTAGATCAAGTCATCTTATCCGAAATCAGGTCATTGCTTTAGTTCCCGAAAGAACCAGTAAACACTACACTTCACCATCGTTAGCAGTTATTAACCCTCAGTTTTTCTCCGCTGGCGAAGCTCCTGAAAAAACCTTTGGATTATCTCCCGGCATTCTGCTTCGCAAACACCTTGGGTTACTTCAACCCGATGATTAACCCCCGGGAATTGGACTAAATTTACCAAAGAATCTACTGCTCCCATTTTCGGGTCCTTAACTCCGTAAACCAGCCGCTTCACTCGAGCCAAAACCAGAGCCCCAGCACACATAAAACACGGTTCTACCGTTACGTAAAGGGTGGTTCCCAGTAACCGCCACCCTCCCAGGTTGCGTGAGGCTGCCTGAATCGCTAAAATCTCCGCATGGGCGGT
This sequence comes from Syntrophomonadaceae bacterium, assembly GCA_012512295.1. Lineage (GTDB taxonomy): Bacteria > Bacillota > Ch66 > Ch66 > Ch109 > JAAZDI01. Next base: position 671 of record JAAZDI010000207.1, on the reverse strand, counting down.
GGGATCCTTTAAAGTTTCCCTCTGGTTATGACCCCGGCCGACGATCTGGTCCCCCCGAACAACGATTGCACCAATCGGAACCTCTCCCAATAAGGCGGCCTTTTGGGCTTCCACTAGTGCCTCTTGCATAAAAAAGTTATCTAAACTATTATTTCCTTGATTTATTTTCTAAACCGTTCCTTTCTTTATAAACAGATACCTCAAAATAGACAAATACCTCAAAGAAATTGCTGTTTTAACGATTCCTGCCTAATAACTACTTGATAACTGCTTGTGCCTTGCGTTAATGCGGCGCAGTCTTTCATCCAAATCAGCTAAAAGTACCTCTAAAAGTGCCTTTAATTAACCATGACTTCATTACTCTCTGACTGGCACTTCTATTAAAGCCACCTTAGTCATTATAATGAAACTCCGTTAGTTATGTCAAGTTACGATGAATTCCACGTTGCGTCCCATCTGCTGAAATCATTCCTTCACATTTGCAGCCCCCACTTATAGAAGCGATTGTCTTTTCATTCAGCTAAAATTAATGATATGGCCTGGTTATTACTCTGAAAAGATAAATAATACCAATTAACATGATTATGATCGTTAAAAGTGACATTATTTTATCTGCCGGATTAGTCTGAGAGTAAGCGGCAAACTGTACCCACCTTGTATCATCCCTAGGT
>JAAZDI010000206.1 GCA_012512295.1 Syntrophomonadaceae bacterium | reverse complement strand
TCCCAGGGCAGATCATCCTCTATAGGTTCACCTGGCGGGGGTCCTGTCTCAGACCGTTTAACAAATACTTCTGTAATTCTGGTTGGGCAGTGAACCGTCGCCAACAATCCAGACTCCGCGCAGATTTCAGCCTGGACATGCATTGAGCAGACTTCTGTCGGCACTTTTCCCTGGGCAAATATTTCTTTGACTAGGTTTTCCGCCGGGCAGACACCATTCGATAGCTTGCCGGAAACTTTACACACAGTCGCCTCTGTTAAACCAGCCGGGACCGGGAAAGAGCGAACCGGCAGCCCTTCGTGGGCTTTGGTCATGACTGCTTTCCAGATGGGACCCGGGTAGTTCCCGCCATAAACGTTTTTCATCGACATGTTTTGGTTATCATAACCCATCCAAACAGCTGCCGCAAAATCCGGTGTGTATCCGACAAACCAAGCATTCGTATCATCATTAGTGGTGCCAGTTTTCCCAGCCGCTGGTCGACCAATAGCAGCCTTTGCACCGGTGCCTGGCGGGACCATGACACTTTGTAAGAGATGGGTCATCAGGTAAGCACTCTGGGGATCCATGACCACCCGCTGTTCTGGGCGATGCTCATAAATTATCTGGCCATCTTTATCGGTTATTTTGGAAATGGCAAATGGTTTATTATATACACCCTGATTAGCAAACACCGCATAGGCAGCGGCCATTTCCAAGGGAGTTACCCCATGGGTCAGACCGCCCAGGGCCAGGGAAAGATTAACATCGTTTTTTGCTCCTTTGGATACCAAGGTCGAAATACCCATACTTTGAGCAAATTTCAGTCCTTCAGCCGGGCCAATGATATCCAGCATTTTGACAGCGTAAGTATTGACAGATAGTTGGACCGCTGTTCGCATTGTTATCGGCCCTAAATACTGATTGTTATAGTTGCGGGGTGTCCAATTGGTTCCGCCTATTGTATAAGTAACCGGGGAGTCTTCTAGTACCGTACCCGGACCGAAACCCTTGATTAAAGCGGGGGCGTAAACAGCAATTGGTTTAAATGAGGACCCGGGCTGACGTTTGGCATCGGTCGCTCGATTAAAACTTCGTTTCTGATCAACATTGCGACCGCCAACTAGAGCCTTAATTTCTCCATTTTTGGGATTAACGACCGCAATGGCGGACTGAACAATCTGCCCATTTTTACTTGGGGGAAAGTACTTATCTTGCGCATAAATATCTTCCGCGGTTTTTTGGATTTTACTATCCATTGTCGTAAAAATGCGTAAACCATCATGGTACATCGCCTGCTCTGGGTTTTCTATTCCGCTTTTCTCCAGAAGTTCAACGCCTTCTTCAAAAACATAGTCAATAAAATACTGGTAGGCATTTTTATTAGCAGACTCTTCTTTTTTAACTAACTTGAAGGGTTCATCTTTAGCCTGTTTGGCCTGAGCTTCAGTAATATAACCACAGGTCACCATCCGATCTAGAACGGTAGCCTGTCTATCCTTGGCTGCTTCTGGGTGTCGGTAGGGAGAGTACCGGGCCGGTCCTTTGGCTAGCCCAGCCAGCATGGCACTTTCACCTAGTTCCAGATCTTCCACTTTTTTACCAAAATAGTACTCGGCTGCTGCCTGTACGCCATAGGCACCACCGTCAAAGTAAATCCGATTTAAGTACATTTCTAAAATTTCGTCTTTGGTGTATTTCCGTTCCATTTGGACCGCTAGGATCAGTTCCTGGATTTTTCGTTCTAGTTTCTTTTCTTTGCTTTGATTAAAAAACGCATGATTCACTAACTGGATGGTAATCGTGCTGCCGCCCTCTGATCCCCAGCCCCCAACAATATTGGCGATAACAGCTCGGGCGATGGCATCTATCCGAAAACCGGGGTGATCATAAAACTTGTCATCCTCTGTGGCGAGAAAAGCATTTTTCAAGTGATCCGGCATCCGGCTTAACTTAACTTTTTCCCGGTTTTCAACGTAATGTAAGCGCGAGACCAATTCGCCCTTGCTATCATAGATAAAAGTAGTTTCAGAGGCATTGAGTTTACTCGGATCCCATTCCGGCATATTCTTGATTGCTCCTACTACATAACCAAGACCTACCCCGCCAAACATAAAGACAACCAGCATTAGAACAAGCAATACAATTCGGCTGGGTTTAAGCTTTCGTTTTGGTTTTTTTTCTTCCACCCTTTGTTCCCCCTTGTGGACAATAACCCAAATCGCCAACGCCATCTTGTTTAGACTTATTATAGCATAAACAACAAAAAGGAACACAGTGTGGAAAGAGAACCAAGCCCCTTGATTGACTTGAAAAGCCTGGAAGGTTATGCTATTATGCCCCTGAGGAGGGAGCACTGTGGGAGTACAGGTGGATTCAATAGAGCACCAATTGGAGGTGCTGCGTCGAGGCACCGCTGAAATTATACCCGAAGACGAATTAATTAACAAACTGGTTAAGTCACAACGGGAAGGAAAACCGTTAAAGGCCAAACTGGGGCTTGACCCAACAGCGCCGGATATTCATTTGGGACATACCGTGGTTTTAAACAAACTCAGACAGATTCAAGATCTCGGACATCACGTTATCTTGATTATCGGTGATTTTACCGGCCGGATTGGTGACCCGAGCGGTCGTTCCGAAACCCGAAAACAGCTGACCGAAGCGGAGGTTTTGGCCAATGCGGAAACCTATAAAGAACAAATCTTTAAGGTATTAGACCCCAATCGGACCCAGATCGTCTTTAACAGTGAATGGCTGGGGCCGATGACCTTTGCTCAAGTCGTGGAACTGGGAGCTAAGTATACTTTGGCTCGGATGCTGGAACGGGATGATTTTTCCAAACGTTTTAAACAGGGATTGCCGATCAGTATTCATGAGCTTTTTTATCCACTAATGCAGGGATATGATTCAGTCTATTTGCAGGCAGATATTGAACTGGGCGGAACGGACCAGAAATTTAACCTGTTGGTGGGACGGGCCCTGCAGCGCGAATATGGCCAGGAACCCCAAATTGCCATAACCATGCCGATTTTGGAAGGACTGGATGGGGTTCAAAAGATGAGCAAAAGCCTGGGGAATTATGTGGGAATAAACGAAGCTCCCCGGGAGATGTACGGGAAAATTATGTCCCTGCCAGATAAATTAATGCTGCGCTATTTTGAACTGGTTACCCGAGTTCCCCTTAGTGAAATAAAGCAGATCGCCCAGGGTTTAGAACAGGGTAGCTTGCACCCCCGAGACGTTAAGATGCGTCTCGCTCGGGAAATTGTCACTATGTATCATGGTTCCGAGGCCGCGCAAGCAGCGGAAGCTGAATTCCGCAAGGTTTTTCAACAAGGGGAATTACCTGATGATTTGCCAGAAGTCTTAGTGCCGGCCAAGGAAATAACCGAAGGTCGGATCTGGATTGGCCGACTGTTGGTCGTCTTAAACCTGGTACCCAGTACCAGTGAAGCCCGGCGTTTGGTGACCCAGGGTGGAGTACAAATAGATGGACAACGCATTGACGATCCGGCCGCCAATGTCTTACTTAAGGAAGGAAACGTGGTGCGGGCCGGCAAACGGAAATTTGCCCGAGTAAAGCTGGGAAGCTAGTGGGACAGGGGGATTTGATGTTGTTATCGCCTGTTATCACTGGTTATAGTTTGCTGGCTTATGACCGATGATAAAGGGGAACCTTATCCTACATTGATCTGTTTGCTTCAGTCAGATAGAGATTACTCTGGCGGTTATTGCCAACTAGCTTTTCCAGATACCGTTTAAGTCGGGGCTTTAAATCACTTCTTTGCAGAGCCAAGGTTAGATTGGCCATAATAAACCCCAATTTGTCCCCGACATCAAACCGGGTGCCATCAAATTGATAACCGTACATTTTTTGCTGGTGAGCTAGGATGCGGAGTGAATCAGTAAGCTGGATCTCTCCCCCGATACCCGGCGAGGCCTTAACCAGCAAGGGAAAGATAGCCGGGGTCAGGATATAGCGGCCAATGATGGCCAGGTCCGAAGGACTCTGTTCAAAGCTGGGCTTTTCGACTAAATCCCGGATTAGGCAACACGGATAATCATAGGTTTCTGGGCTGATGATCCCATACCGCTGAGCATCTTCTAACGGAATCTTTTGCACCGCAATTATCGGAGAGTGCAGCTTATCGTACAGGTCTAGCATTTGTTTAAGGCAGGGAGTTGAAGCGATCACAATATCATCTGGCAGGAGGACCGCAAACGGCTCGTCCCCTACCAGTTCCCAAGCCGAAGCCACCGCATAACCTAAGCCTCGGGGGTGTTTCTCTCGGACGAAATGAATCTTGGCTAGATTACTGATACTTTTTACCACTTCTAGCAAGTCAGTTTTACCTTGATGGCAGAGCCATGTTTCTAACTCAACTGAACGCGTAAAATAATCTTCGACAATGCTTTTGTCTTGACGAGTTATAATGATTATTTCGGTTATCCCGGAGGCAACTGCCTCCTCAACCACGTACTGAATTGCCGGTTTATCAACGATGGGCAGCATTTCTTTGGGCTGAGACTTAGTTGCCGGTAGGAAGCGCGTCCCCCACCCGCCAGCGGGGATAACCGCTTTATGAATAGTCACACCGTTTAGCCCCCTCTCGATCAACAAGAGCAAATAACCATCCTCGCACAAAAACCTGCCTTGGGAAGTACCCGGGCAGGTTTAAACTTCAGATTAACCGGATCCTAATAACGGGGCCAATTGTACCAGGGTATTCGTCTGATTGTGATTATATAAATCTTTGATAATGAGCATTGTTTGACACTTTTTGGATAGCATACCATTATTAAGCTATATTAAAGGCATTATACTTGATTTCTGGGGTATTATCAATAGTAATTAGCAGGGAATGGAATTAATGTGTAGAATATATTTGGGAAATAATCTTAAAGAAAGGTGGTGCAGGTCTGGTTTTCTACCATTGTTAAAATCTAATCGCTTTAATACTTTTGTAGAAACCAGAAAATAATGATGGGAAATACTAACAAACTAATCCTTAAGTTTCATGGACATGGCTGTGTCCAATTAACCAGGGGCGATGTATCCCTTATTGTCGATCCATTTCTGAATGATAATCCGCAGTCTAAAACTAAGGCCTCAGATATTAAATGTCAATATGTTCTAGTAACTCATGGTCATTTTGACCACTGTGCTGACGCGGCTCAAATAGTAGATAATAACCAGGCCTTGCTGGTAGGTACTCCGGAAGTGGCGCAGTATGTAGCTGCTCAATGCCACAACCCCATGGTGGAAACCCTTGGTTTTGGGGCCAAAAAGACCTACGACTTTGGTTTCATTCGGGTAACCCCGGCTTGGCACGGCTCTGGAATTGCCGGGGCACTCCCGTGCGGTTTTATCGTTGGTTTTTATGATAAGGTTGTGTATTTTCCAGGTGATACAGGGCTCTTTGGCGACATGAAGCTTTTAGGCGAATTGGAGAGCATTGACTACGCCGTCTTGCCTATTGGCAACTATTATACAATGGGCCCGGATGATGCTGTCTTGGCGGCAGAATTTCTGAAAGCAAAAACAGTAATTCCCATCCACTATAATACTTGGCCGCTTATCGAACAAGATCCCAACGAGTTTAAGCGGAAAATGGCCGCTCGCAACAATATTGGGGTAATAATTCTTGAACCAGGGGCGGAAGTAGAGTTGACTTAACTCTGCTCTGGGATGGGACTTGGGAACCGGTCAGGACACGGGGACAGGTCAAGTGTCCCGGGTAACTCTGGAAGACTAACACATGTGTTTTAACTCGATATTAAGATGTATGAATAAGAGGCACCATCTGTTACTACTTCACATATATTGGGGGTGGAGGGGTGACAGCGGTGCCTCGTTTATTGCGCCGAAAAAAACCGGGAACCGGTTATATTTTTATTATCATTCTGAGCTTAGGCTTGATTGTCGGCAGCCTAATGGTTTTGGAGGGTCTTTTGCGGCCGGGGATTAGGATCGCCGCCGAGGTTAAGGCTCGACAAATAGTTGTGTCGGTTATCAACCAAGCAGTAAAGGATATCATGGTCGACGAGACGGTTTCCGCTGATTTAGTGGCTATTCATAAAGATAGTCAGGGCCGGGTAGTCCTAATGCAGCCGAATACGGTAAAGATCAATCGGCTAGTGGCGATTACCACGTTACACGTCCAGGAAGCGTTAAGTGACTTGAGTCAGGCCAGCTTTTCTTTTCCATTAGGGGAAGCAGTGAATAGTCCTTTGCTTTCCAGTTATGGTCCGGCGATTGAGTTGAAACTAAGGCCAACGGGCAGTGCCCGGATTGAGCTTGAAGATCGCTTTGAGGCCGCCGGGATTAACCAAACCCGGTACTCAATCTACCTAATAATTGAGAGTGAAGTAGTTCTATTAACCCCAGTTCTAAGCCAAGATGTTAAAGTGGCGACAACCCTTCCTTTGACAGAAACAATAATCGTTGGTGAAGTTCCAGCCGCCTATCTTCAGCTTGCTAAGTAACTCGTCCAGCCTCACCGAACATCGAGGCTTCAGGTTCCTGGAAAAAGTACAGATAGACTTTCCGTATAAAATATCCTGAAGTATAGGGTGTGATTCAGATAGTGAGTAATCAAGAGCAGAGACTTTTGAGTATAAAATAAGTGGACACTCCAGCCAAAAACCCAATCGCTGGGCTAAGTGCGATGCTTAGAACAACTACTCCGACAAAGATAAACAACTCTTGATTATCTTTAGTTTTGATTGGTTTTATCAGATCTAGTCCACTATAGAAAAGCATCCCGCCTAAAACAGCCGAAGGAATAATCTGTAACATCTGCAAACCGGATGAACCTAAGAATAACCCGATAAACAGGAGTATCAAGCCGATAATAAAAGTGGAATATCCAGTTCTGGCCCCGAAACGATGATGGGCAGCCAATCCTCCACTGCCGTGACATACCGGCACCATGCCCAATGGTGCACCCAGCAGGTTGCCAATCCCCAGAGTCAAACACAGGTTTTTATTGCTGACCCGTACTGATGTATCGGGGAACAGCTGGTTAGCTAAAAAAGTAGTAACCAAGACAGAATTGGTTAAAGTTAGCGGCAATTGAGGTAGGGCAGCCTGAAAGAACCCTCGGTAAAAATCATTCCAACCGGGCAACACCGGGTGGGGCAGGTTAAAGGCCCAATGTAAAGAGGGACGGCTGAGTTCCGGATGCAGGATGAATGATAAGGCTGTGCCCAAGACAAGGGCAACGATAGAGGCCGGAAAACAGCGATTCTTTATCAAGACTAGCATTATTAATAGAATGGGTATACCTAATAGCCAATCACTGCCCACCATTTTAATACCTAACATGGCTAAGCTAATGCCTAATCCGGTCTGAATACCAATCGTGACACTGTCGGGGGTGATCCTGGCTAATTTTTCGATTAAGCCGGTCACGGCAATTATTAGTAGTAGCACACCAATTAAAATACCGGACGCCGCGATTTCTGCGGCTGTAAGATGATGGATAATAATAGCCGCCCCAATTACCTTCATGGGTTGAACCGGGATGGGCACCCGATAAAACCAAGCTGTGACTAGGTACATCAAGCCAAACATGACTAAGACGCTGGTTACATCCAAATTAGCGGTGGTAATTGCTCCGATGACATAGGGAAGAAAAGTACCCAAATCGCCAACTGAACCGGCTAATTCACCACTTATATTATTTACTTTCGGTAATTTCATTTAATCCAAATCCTTTTGCATACCCATATTTTTTTGTTGATCGGTTATAACCCGGGACGGCTGCTGGAGATATAAGATATGATTAAATTTCGGGTACGGGCACACCCTTATTAATAAATACGGCGATGAAATCGCCGTATTTATTTTGGTTTGCTTACTAAGTAATGATTACTTAATTATCTTCTTTTTGTTGGCAGGTGCACGTATTCCCTTTGCCGTGGCATTCTTCGATTTGTTCCGGACTACATTCGCCCGGCTTTCCTTGAAGTTTTTCCGGGTGTAGACAAATACTATCTTGTTGGCACATGAATATCACCTCCTTTCTTTAAAAAACTCAGCAATCGGTTTTTGCCGTGACAGCGCCACTAAGCAGTAGGGATGTGTTTC
>JAAZDI010000205.1 GCA_012512295.1 Syntrophomonadaceae bacterium | reverse complement strand
GCAAGATGTCTGCGGTTCGACTCCGTCATCGCCCACCATTTTATTGAAATGATGAATCTGGTATAAAGCCGGGTTCTTTTTTGTTTACGGCCACTTCACCCAGAATTATCACGCGTTGCCCATACCATGACAAACGTATACTGGCTGTAATCTCAGCAATGACATAATACTAGCTGTTTTGAGCAGTAGTTAACAAATTAACGGATGGGAAGGTTTTTGGTGAAAAGACTCTCTAATCGACTACAAGCCTTAGCTGATCAGGTTATCCCGGGTAGTATAGTAGTGGATGTCGGAACCGATCATGCCTATTTGCCATTATACTTGGTCGAGCGCGGAATATGTCCCCGGGTGATTGGCATCGAGATAAACCCAGGGCCACTCCAAAGTGCCCGAAATCAGGTAGCGTCAGCCGGTCTAACTCACCAGATCTTGATTCGGCAAGGAAATGGGTTGCAGGCGATTTGCCCAGGGGAAGCTCAGGTTGGCGTGATCGCGGGGATGGGGGGCAAGACGATTTGTGAAATCCTTGAGGCAGCCCCAGCGGTATTAGCCGGTCTTCGACGCCTGATTCTCCAACCCATGGGAGCGGATAAGCTGGTCAGAGAATGGCTTTTGGCGCACTCCTGGCAGATTGTCCAGGAGGATTTGGTCCGGGAAGATGGGGTTTATTACATAATTATTGTCGCTGAGCCGAGTACACCGACCGTCCGCTGGCCGGAGAATGAAGCCTTAGTTTATAAGGCAGTCAAAGATGAACCGGAAGATGATACTAAGGACAAAGTGAGAAAGCTAATGGAATTAGAAATTGGCCCGGATTTAATTAACCGACACCACCCTTTATTGCCTGAATATTTAAACTATCTCCTGGAGCGAGAGCAACGGATATGTGAGCATTTAAAACGAAGTCAAAATCCGGCAGCGTTGTTGGAGCAGGCTAGACGGCAGGAGCGGATCGAGGCTCTGCAAGAGATTATTCAGAAACAGTTAAACTAAAACACTCCGGTAATGAAGTAGAGAAAGGTCGACCAAATCCAAGGCCTTTTGGCACATAGAAATTGATCCAACGCCTTAATATAGCGCTGAAGGCTGAGATTGATGATTAAGAGGAGTGAGCTAATTATGTCAGTTAAAGCCAGAGAAGTGACGAGATTGATTGAACAGCTGGCCCCACTCGAGCTGGCTGAGGACTGGGATAATGTGGGGTGGCAGGTTGGTGACCCGGACGCTCTGATCCAGTCAGTCCTGGTAACCCTCGACTTTACTCCGGCAGTCCTTGAGGAAGCGCGACGTGAGAAAGCGGATCTGATCATTACGCACCATCCTTTTCTTTTTAAGCCCTTGCGCCAGGTAAGATATGACCAGCTTTCTGGACAACTGCTTCGGGAACTTGTTCAGAATCGCATTATGCTTTATTCTGCCCATACTAATCTAGATAACGCCCCGGAAGGGGTTAGCCAAGTGCTTGGTAAAAGTTTGGGGTTGAATAATCTGCATGTCTTTGGGTCAAACCGGCAAGAGAAGCTCTATAAACTGGTGGTTTTTGTGCCGGAAGGTCATGAAGATGAAGTGCGGCAAGCAGTTAGTGAGGCAGGGGCCGGTTGGATTGGCAACTACTCGCACTGCACCTTTCAGATTCCTGGGACCGGGACGTTTTTACCGCGGGAGGGGACCTCGCCGTTTATTGGCCAGCAAGGAAAACTAGAAAAGGTGGCAGAATACCGGCTGGAAACGATCGTCCCGGAACGGATGCTTAATTCGGTTGTTCAGGCGATGATTGAGGCCCATCCTTATGAAGAGGTGGCTTATGACGTATATCCTCTGCACCTGTCCGGCCAAGCGTTAGGTCCGGGCAGGTTAGGAATTTTGCAAGAGCCTATGAAGTTAGGTGAGCTAATCGAACAGGTTAAACAGGTTTTACGGATAGCCGCGGTTAGGGTTATTGGTGATCCCAGCCGATTGGTCCAAAAGGTCGCGGTCTGTGGAGGTAGTGGGGCATTTCTGATTACCGCAGCCGCTTCCAGTGGGGCTGAGGTGCTGATCACTGGGGATGTAAAGTATCATGAAGCCCAGGAAGCGGCCAATCGGGGTCTGGCAATAATTGATGCGGGACATCAGGCCACTGAGTATCCAGCAATCGAATTTTTGACTGGTTTTTTAAGGGAAAAGCTCTCGGGAGTTAGAGTGAAAATGTTCGATTCAAGACCGCTAGAAAAGTATTATTAACTTATCAAATCTCATTTCTAAGAAGATTCTAAGAAGACCGTTGTGCCGCTTAGCGGCACAAACAGAGAATGCAAATCATGATCGCACCGTGTTTGCTGAAATATAGAATGAACCCCGGGATGATCTAACCCGGGGTTCAAGAATTTATCGACTATGACCTTATTACAAGAAAGCCTGGTTGACAAAATAATGGGATAAGTCGATTCTTTAGAGCATCGTGACAGAATAGAATTAAATCCAGGGACCAAATGGCTTTCCAACTGGAACAACCACTTTTTTGTAATGGGTATTGAGCACATTGGCGGCGACACCATAGAAGGACATAATTGAAATACCTAGTTCAGACCAAGCAGCCAGGTTATGCCAGAACCCATGAGGTTGTCCAGTAAGAACGCTCATAGATAGTCCTAGGAACAGCAGGTCGATCAGGAAGAAGATAATAAATAAGACTTTATTGGTCCCCATTGAACCTAGGGTCATGATGATAGTGAAGATCAGGTAACCCAGGAAAGCATAACCTAGCTGAAGACCATTGAAGGTCTCCGCAGCTTTTGCCCCAAATACTCCTAATTGAGTCATCCAGCTCATGGCCACGGCAAACCAGAAGCAGCCATATCCGCAGAAGGCAGTAGCCCCAAAGGTGTTGTTGTGTTTAAAATCAAGTACGCCTGCTAAGAATTGAGCTAACGCACCCAGGAAAATGGCCCATGGAATAACCCCGGCTGTGCCAGTTGTCCAGCCTAGTTTTTGAGATGAAGCCACCAGCGTAACCATCGCCAGACCTAAAAGTCCGATTGCCGAAGGGTTACCAACCAATTCTTGAACGTGGCCAGAAACCTCGACTTTTTTTAGTTCGACTTCCTTTGCCATATTAACCTCCCTCAACACTCTCACATAAAAATTTTAAGACCGTTCAACCAGGCTTTTGATTTAAATATCCAACGAATTAGATATTAAACACAAGAATGTCTTGTTTTTCGTCTATCCCCTCCCTAAACAAGACACAATTTTGTACCAAGAATAGCATGTTTTAAGCTGATCGTCAACTACAGAAGAAAGCGGTGAAATGAGGAGTAAAACGGCTTTGCGCCGTTAACTAGCTTAGCTCAAACCCAAATCTCGGACTATTCTTACAGGCATAGTTTTCGAATCAATGCGACATTTCTAAAATTTTTGGCATTTTCTAAAAAGCAATTTATTCATGAAGAATTAAAACGTGACTGAATAATAGGCATAGAATAACCCGGGGAAAATCGAAAAATCCGGTTTTTTTGTAATATCAGTAGTATATTGCTGGAATAATAACCATGAACGAAAGCAATCCATGGGGCTTGCTTTTAGAAATATATCCATATTATTAAGGAGGTAAGCAGATGTATCAAATGCAACTACACCAACAAATTCAAGCATCCCGTCAGAGTCTGGAACAGATCAATCAAATGGTCAGCCAAATGGAACAAGCAGAGCGGAACAACCAGATTCAACTTCAGCAATTAGCGCAATCCGAAAACAATACGGCTCAGCAGTTGCAGCGGTTGGGGGCTGCGGAGCAAAACACGGTCCAGCAACTTGCGCAGCTTCGGCAAATGTGTAATTCAATCAGTCAACAGTTAAACCAACTCAGTAATATGACTTCATCGGCAACCACTCCGTATTTTTCTGGACAGTCTTATATCAGTCCCACTTTTCAAACAGGGATGACCGGCCAAACCATTCCGAGTTATCAGACTGGAAGCCAAATTGGTACTGGCACAACCAGTTATCCTTTTAATCAAACAGTTGGAGTATCCCCGAGTTTTAGTTCACAATCGGGATTTGGCGGCCAGTTTTATTCTCAAACAATGCCGCAATATCAAACCCCGGGAATCGGCAGTGGAGCTGATAACTTCAGCAGTATTAACAGACCAATTTCCAGCTCTAGTTTCAGTCCACAAATGACCTCCGGTTTTAGTAACCAGTCTGTTACACCAGCAATGGGGCAGCCTATGTCCCCAAGCATTGGCACTATTAGCCCGACAATGACATCTAGCCTAAATCAGTCACCTAGCTCGGCCATCGGCCAAAGCCAATATCAGACTTCCGGAATGGGCTATGGATTCTAGCCTTTTTAGAAGACTAACTTTGAGGTAAAGGGGGCTCTCCCGAAAGAGCCCTCTTGCTTTTCTTTAGTGTTAGCGCAAATTATAAAACTTGGGAAACACTTGGAATATAGAAATTGTTTGTTCAAAAATAAAGGAATTAAGTTTAAAGTTGCCGAATAATAAACCCGAGTCCGAATAATAAACCGAGTGTTGATTATTATGGAGAGGGGGGAATCTGGCGGGTGACCGCCAAAAACAACTATGAGTAATAGCAATCATAATGAACGGGACCAAAAAAATAATCGTAATTCTGGGGAGCCCAGTAAAGGTGTTATGCGCTTGACTGATCCAGATATCGCTCCGACAGTTCGGGGACTAATCGTGGTTCTTATTCTATTTAAGTTGATCACTGTCAATGCGCTTAAAGGCGGAGGATCATTGTTCTTGGCCGGGTTGGATAGCGTAGCGACTTTTGGCTTTATTGTTTCTCTGCTGCTGTTAGGGATGCTGCTCTGGCGAAAGTATGGCCAACGCTGGATGCGGCCTTAAGCAGTTTTAACGGACATGGGTGGTTCAAAAGTATTAATAGGTTTGATTAGCCCTAGTCTAAATTGACTGCTAGGTTTTGGCAACAGCTTAAATGTCCGATATATAGTTTTTCTTCATGATACCCTAGGAATGATTCCTCGCTTGGATGGATCGGATTTCCGCAGATAAAGCAAGTTGAATTGTCGTCCTTGCAGGGCCGGATAACGCCGGTTATTTGCTCCTCAACGGTAATCGTAAGGGTCTTTAATTTATTTTTTCCGGGTTTAACGGGTGAGCAATCAGGATGAAAGTACCAGCGTTGTCGACTGCCATGATGCTTTAACTGGTATTCTACTAACGGTATATAGGGCTGAATCGGTTTTTTGCATTGATTGCAGATTCGTTTGCGGTGATTATTCGCTTTTAATGTATAATGTTGTTCGATTGGTCTGCTTCTTTTTTGTCGGTCTTTTAGGTACTTTTGCCGCACCATATCCTGAGCAATCCATTTTTCCACAAATGAATAATAAAGGCGGTAATTTCCTGGTGAAGGGTGAACGAAGGCGGGGAATCCGGCGTCTAGTATCTGCTGGTAGAAGGTTTGTTCCGCAACTTCGTGAGCTAATCCATCCATTTTATGATAATTCCACTGGTAACCTTCTTCGGTTAACCATTGGTGGAAGTCATTGAAGATATTACCTGAACAAACTAATAATTGATCATTTTTAGTCACACCGGCTTCTTCCATCATCTTAATAACCAAACGGCTAACCATCTGTTCCAGAGTTAAGTCATCTTCCCAGGTTAAGGGAACCCTTGCTGTATATATTTCCTGCGGGTTCTCGCAAACCAGCACCAATACCTCGGAAAAAGCAAGGCATCCTCCGCCAGCGTCTTCAACGTACCAGGTTTTCATTGGCGGCCTCCTTTCTTTGAACATATTTCGGCATAAAGGTGCGGAAATCCTGCAACCAAATTTGACTTAAGGGGTTTCTATACAATCTCGCGCCTAACATAATTTTAAGCGGCGACCATTTTTTGTGGTGCCGCAACTAGTTCACGGAATAAAAAAACTGTGTTATTCTGAAAAGAACATTGAAGTATTATCTAATAATCTTACGTTTCACCTTAGTTTTCAGAGTAACCTGCCGCAGCACATCAGAACATGAAAAAGAAAAATCGTAGTAATACACAAGAATGATTGGAGTTACGAAGCAGAGGCCAAAGTGCCCCGGAACCTGTTTGTATAAACTGGTAGTAGTGTTTGAAAATGAGGCGGTAGTGATGCGTTTTCTATATCTAACAGATACCCATTGTCGGGGAAACTCACCAACAAACCGCATAGATAATTACGTAAGCTCTCTGATGTTAAAGCTGAAAGAGGTAGCTTGCCTGGCGCAAGAATGGGAGGTAACCGCTATTCTGCACGGGGGGGACCTCTGGGATCTGCCAAACCCCTCCATGTCTGTCGCTGAATCTTATCTCTCACAACTAGAGGCGGCCGGGATTCCAATTTATGTTATTGCCGGCAACCACGATTTGTATAGGCAAGATCTGAGTAGTATCCCTTATACTATGCTGGGCTTGCAGGCTGCCCAGGGTAGGCTGCGGATTATTAACTCGCGAGACCGCTTGTATTTTCAAAATCGAAACGTTCGGGTGCAAATAACTGGTCAGCCTTATCATTTGGAAATTGATCGGCGTGATCCGGGACTTGATTACTGCGTAACCAAGCGGGACTGTGATTATGCCATTCATCTAGTTCACGGCAACCTGATGGCTGGCTGTGACTTTCCTGGGTCGATCCATACCCATCTTTCCCAGGTTAATAAGACGGAGGCTGATTTGACCCTGGTTGGTCATATGCATTTTGGCTTTCCGGACTACTACTATGAGGGAAAGTGGTTCATTAATATCGGTGCCCTGGCCCGTTTAACCAACCACCTGGAAGAATTCAACCGAACCTTGCAGGTTTTGCTCATTGATTTATCCTTGGGTCACACTGAATTGCGGAAGTTGCCGCTCAAGTCTGTTTTACCGGCGAATCAGGTTCTAGACCGAAACAAAGCTGAGTACACAGCCCGGCAGGTTCAGTGCCTAATTAAGTCGGTCCTTGAGGCCAGGAATGAAGAGGAGTTTATCAACAGCCAACTCAAGGAGGTTGTTGATTTCATCGGAATTCAGGAAGGGATGAGCCGGGAGATTCGGCAGGAGGCCTTGCGCAGTGTTCATGCGAAACTAGGAACCGGTCAACGCGACTCCTAGCCCACGCCAAATTAATAACCCGAATATTTTTAGCCTAATAACCCTTGATAACCCTTGCTGCTATGTCATTGGACTAATGATCAATATATTTTTGTACACTGATTATGCCAGTTAAACTAAATGAATGGAGATGCATTTGAATGAAACCACAAATAATCACCGAATTACCTGGCCCTAAATCTAAAGAACTATTGGAATTAAAAGAGCGTTATGTAGCCCGGGGGTACGGAAACGCTAGTTCAATGGTTGCAGACCAGGCTGAGGGAGCCTTGGTAAAGGACCTGGATGGCAACGTTTTTATCGATTTTGCTGGGGGTATTGGCATTCAGAATAGCGGGCACTGCCCGCCCGAAGTTGTCCAAGCCCTGAAGGAGCAAATAGATCGCTATATCCATACCGGGCACATTTTTTTGATGGAGTCCTACATTAAACTGGCCGCCTGTCTGGCTGAGATTACGCCAGGGACGTTTCCCAAAAAGGTTCTCTTGGTCAACAGTGGGGCGGAGGCAGTCGAAAATGCGGTTAAAATCGCGCGTAAATATACCGGCCGAACCGGTATTGTTGCCCTGGAATGTGCTTTTCATGGGCGAACTTATATGGCAATGACCTTAACCAGTAAAGTTAAACCTTATAAGGCTGCATTTAATCCATTATGCCCGGATGTATACCGGACTTATTCCGCTTATTGTTACCGTTGCCCCTTTAACTCGACTTATCCGGGTTGTGGTATGCACTGTCTGGAGCATTTAAAACGTCTTTTTGTGGCTGAATTTGCCCCGGAGAATATCGCTGCGATTATTGCCGAACCAGTGCAAGGAGAGGGCGGTTTTATTGTCCCGCCGCGAGAATTTTTGACCGGCCTTAAAGAAATCTGTGACCAGCACGGAATTTTGTTTATTGCCGATGAGATTCAGACCGGATTTGCGCGCACCGGCAAGATGTTTGCTAGTGAGCACTTTGGTTTGGAACCGCACCTGATCACTGTGGCCAAATCGCTCGGCGCCGGTCTGCCGATCGGTGGGGTAGTGGGCCAGGCGGAAGTAGTCGATGCTCCGGAAAAGAGTGAAATTGGTACTACTTTTGGCGGTAGTCCGTTGGGCTGTGTGGCTGGACTAGCGGTTATCGAGAAGATTCGGCGGGACGGTTTAAATGAAAAAGCCCAACGAATCGGGGGTATTATGCGGGAAAGACTCCAGCAGATGCAGGAACGCTTTGCTTTAATCGGCGATGTCCGTGGTTTGGGCGCAATGATGGCTATCGAACTGGTTAAGGACCGGCAGACGCGCGAACCAGCAGCAGCAGAAACCAGTCAAATAATTGCTGCTTGCTATCAAAAAGGACTAACAGTGCTTAAAGCAGGGATTTACGATAATGTTATTCGAATCCTGGTTCCTTTGGTGATCAAAGATGATGAGCTCTATCGCGGGTTGGAAATCTTAGAGGAAGCGATCGCCGAGATAACCGGCCATGCTCAATAACATGATTTGTATACGGTAACAGATATTACTTGATTCGAAAATTAGAAGTTTTTCAGGAACAAATGACTATTATGCTATAATGAGGCAGGAGGTGAAAGCATGGCTTGGTTTATTGCTTTATTAGGGTTAATCGGTGTTTTTGTCTTTTTTCTAGGTGCTGCCATCAGTATGTTTAAATTAAATAAGTCTTCATTTAAGAAATGTATGATCGGTTTTATGGTCAGTTTTGCCGTGGCCTTTATCGCCGTGGGTCTACATTAGTTCATAGTTAACCGCCTCAGAATTGATCATGCATTGCCCGCACCACGATAAACGAATTACCTGTTAGGCACAATCCAAAAATAACACACACAACAATAAACGTGTTATTATAAGTAGTACCGGGGAAGGGGGCTTTTCAGATGAGCAGCAAACTGGATGACTTTCTTACTCCGGCCCAGGTTTGTCAGGTCCTAAAGGTTACGCCAAATCAAGTTCGCCAATTGATTCAGGACGGTTGGTTAGAAGTTGCTCGGACCAGAAACTATAAATATGGTGCGATGGAATTGTTTTATCAACATCAGGTTTGTGCTCTGCGTTCGGACATGCCCAAAATCCGTCGCGGCTGGGAATCGCTTGTTAATCATCGCCTAGGAGCTAGTAAGGCAGCTGCGGCGCGGGAAGCCAATCGTCATGTAGCAGTGGCCTTAAAACGGCGGAAAGAACAGTTTTTAGAATCTTTGGCTGAACTATCTGAACGAACAGGGAATACCCTGCGGGTTTGTTTTTTTCTCTATCATCTTAATCATTATGCCAAGAACGGTCATACTTACCTGTATGAATTGAAAGAGCAGGTTCTACGTAAGCTTTGGACCGAATACTGTCCTCAAGAATTGTTGAACGTCACCTTTGTCCAGGGGGGGCCTCGTGTCCGATTGTGTCCGGGTTGCCGATTCTTGGCTCGTCAACAAAAGAAAAGTCATATTGAGTACCTTAGGACTAATGGGGGATGTCCAAAGTGCACTCGGGATGAACAGTATTATAGTCTGTATGAGTTTACTGTGGCTTATGGTGAATATCGTTTTTGTTTTCACATTCCTTATTCAGTTGCCAGAAAATGGTTGACCAATTCTGCAGACATACCAATCAAGGAGTCAGCTCTGGAACGAGAAGGATTTTACGTTTATGGTCGTTCAATTTTTGAGCCTGAGGCGATGGCTTTTGAAATGTTGGAGGTAGTTCAGGAGATAGAACAGTTCTTGTTATTATAATTGTTTTGTTTCATTACAATATATAGTAGTTAATAACAAAATCAATAACGATATTTTTATAGTATCAGGGGTCGCTGCATTGATGAATACGATTTGTAAAAGCTTTCGATCACAAACGGTTAGAGCAGCCAAAAAGGTTTTAATAGTAGATGATTCTAAATTTGCCCGAAATACTTTAGCCTTGATCTTGACCAATCAAGGTTATGACGTTGTGGGTGAGGCCAAAAACGGGATAGAAGCGTTGCATCTTTTTCGTTTATTAAGGCCGGACCTAGTTTTGTTGGATATAAATATGCCAGAGATGGATGGGTTAGAGACGCTGCGGGCGATACGCCTGATTGATGATCGAGTGAAAGTAATCGTTGTTTCGTCAATGGACCAGGAGTTTTTAATTAAGGATGCTTTAATAGTCGGAGCAGTTGGCTTTGTAACTAAGCCGATTCGCCGGAATATGCTCGTCAAAATGTTGGCTAATATTAATTAAATCGAAGAATCGAGCTGCCTAGCCGGTAATCTTGGGTCCAATAGTAGTTCCGTCAGCCGCTTTTTCCTCAGTTACGGCAGGAATCGCGGTTGAAGGAACTTTTTGTTTTTCACGCCGAGACTGAATCTCGGATTCGGTTTTTTTGCATTTATCCTTTCGCGGCATTTTAATACATCTCCCGTTTTAGACTGTCCCTCCTTATTATTATCTGTTTGATTATTAAGTTTTATAAGTGGGACACGTTAATGCGCTTTGAGATAATGAGATAAATTGACGTAATTAGACTGTTACGTTTCACCCTTTCGACCCGTCTATATAAATGGATAGTTTGCATGGATAGGAGTTGGCAGCGATGCAGGCAAATAATCAACCTGGCTCAGAAAGCGGATTGCAGTTTGCCGATGTTTATGATCAGCATTTTGATGCGGTTAACCGGTATCTCCGTTACCGGGTGGAAAACCCCTGGGATGCTGATGATTTAACAGCAGGTGTATTCTTGAAGGTTCTCGAAAACTGGTACCGCTTCCGGGGAGAGGCTCCTTGGGCCGTTTGGATTTTTCGGATCGCCCATAACCTTTATATTGACTATC
>JAAZDI010000204.1 GCA_012512295.1 Syntrophomonadaceae bacterium | reverse complement strand
GCTCAACCTTAACCGGCTTGCTCAATCTCTTATATTTTGTCGGTTTCTCTTTAATTGCCGTCGCTGTTACCTGGTGGGTGGGAGAGAAATTGTATTACCGGGGTTTGGTCGGCTCAGGGGAAACCGCGGTGAAGCGAAAAACTCCGCGCGGGTCCGACTATCAACGGTTAGTTATGGTATCGCCTTCTTGGTGGGCCTACCTGCTGAAAGAGCTGCGTCTGCTGGTTAGGACCCCGGCCTATTTCTTGAACTGTGTTTTGGCGACTTTCCTAGTCCCGGTCTTTATGGCCATTCCCTTGATCCTGCAATCAGGTCAGGCTGAGGAACAGATACCCTGGGAAAGCTTAGCCCAGTATCCCCGTTTTTCCGTAATGCTTCTAGCGATTATCAGCGGTATTGCTGTTTTTCTGACGGTGGCGAATGGAATTACCGCTACCTCTCTTTCCCGCGAGGGAAAACAGTTTTATATCTCTAAATACATTCCGCTATCTTATAAAAAACAGATTCAGGCTAAACTGCTGTCCGGCTTTATCTTTAGCATTATTGGCGTTTTGCTGATTTTCCTGGCTATGGGATTTTTGCTCAGAGTTAAATATTATCTGATCAGTACGATTTTGGGAATAACCTTGGTGGCCATTCTGCCCGGGTTAGAAATTGGTCTGCTGGTGGATATCTATCGACCAAAACTGGACTGGGATACTGAGCAGAAAGCGGTCAAACAAAATCTGAATTATTTAATAACCTTAGTGTTTTCTCTTCTTTTAAGCGGGAAGTATTATTTATCCGGTTATAAAATACTTTGACACCTTTCTTTCGGCGGGAATCTTTATGCTTATCGCCTACGGTTTGGCGGCGATAGCCTTATACATGGTTTTGATGACTAAAGGAGTAGCCCAGTATCGAAAACTGGAAGGATAACGTCGACGTTTGTTCGCAGTTTGGTCTAGACTGAGTTAAACCGACGAACTAGATTATTCTCAGAGTAAGATTCAGAGTAAGATATAAATAAGAGCAAGATATAAATAAGAGTAAGATACAAATAAAGTAAGATACAAGTAGAGTAAGACACAAATAAGGAAAGCACTGATGATGCAGCCAGAGTTGTTTAAACAAATGGAACGGACTGAGCGACTGGTTGGCCGGGACGGTCTGAAAAAACTGCACTCCAGCCGGGTGGCCGTCATCGGTTTGGGCGGAGTAGGCTCATTCGCCCTGGAAGCCCTGGTCCGGGCTGGGATTGGCAGTTTGGTCCTAATTGACCACGATGTGGTCGAACTGTCTAACCTCAATCGGCAACTGTTGGCCCTTCATTCCACGCTGGGGCGGCCCAAGGTAGAGGTAGCCCGGCAACGGGCTTTGGACATTAATCCTCAGGTAAAAATCGATGCCTGGCCAGTTTTTTACGGACCGGATAATTGTCGGGAATTGCTAAGTGGTCAGCTAGATTATGTAGTGGATGCGATTGATGTTGTCGCGTCCAAGGTGGCCTTGCTTAGGACCGCTCGAGAGCTAGGCCGGCCGGTCGCCTCCAGTATGGGAATGGGCAATAAATTGGACCCAACCGCCCTGCGAGTCGCGGATATTAGTGCCACTCAGATCTGTCCTCTGGCCCGGGTGATTAGGCGGGAATTGCGGCGTTATGGCATTGTGACCGGGATCCAAACTGTCTATTCGATTGAACCTCCGCTTAAAGAAACAGCCCAAAGTATAATACACGTCGAGTCTGATGCAATAAAAGGTTTGGCATTTAATGCAGCTCTAAACTCCGGACTGCGAATTGGACCGGGGAGTATCTCTTATGTGCCGTCAATCGCCGGGCTGATGTTAGCTGGGATTGTCATCCGGGGATTGTTAGGTCTTGATCAGGACAATTGAACAGTATGTTGAGCTGGATTATCCTAGATTAATGGATCTAGCTGTTTGAGCATTAACCCGTAACAGCGACTCAGTCTCAATAACACATCATTGGCAATAAATTTATTGATATTTTATATAGTTGTGTTTTGTCTGAAGGGTTTGGGTTGGGATTACCGTCTAATAAAGCAAGGAGGTTTTTTGTGGGTCAAATTTATGAGCCGATAACGGAGGACACGGGAAACCCGCCGGAACCAGGCAATCGCGGGTTAAACTTTTGGCAGCGTTTATGGGGAGTAATTGCTTCACCGGGGACAGCCTTTCAGGACATTGCCCAAAAACCGACTTTTTGGGGAATCCTGCTGGTGCAGCTGCTTGTCGGAGGTTTTTTGGCCTGGTTAACTTCCCCTAAACTACAAGAGTATACCAGAATAACCTTGGAGAAAACTGGCCAGAGTCAGAGTATGCCGCCGGAGATGCTGCAGCTCACCCTGCAAATGGTCGCTATTCAGGCGGTAGTCGCGGCTATAATTTTACCGGTTATCTTTTGGTTGATTGAAGCGGGATTAATTAAGCTGTATGCCCAGTTTACCTTAGGTGCCGGCACCTTCCGTCAGTTGTTTGTCGCTGCTGTTTGGGCGGGAATCCCGACCTTGATCGGCGGAATCGTGCAGACTGCCTTGGTGATGAAGACTACGGCCGAGAATCTAGTTTATGTTCAAACTAGTTTGGCCCTTCTTTTACCCAAGAGCCAAGCAGAAAGTTTTCTATACCTTTTTCTGTCCCGGATAGACTTCTTTACTGTTTGGAGTCTTATTTTACTAGCCATCGGCGCTGGAGCGGTGCTGCAGCAAAGTCCTAAGAAGGTGGGAACCTATCTGTTTATTCTTTGGTTATTGCTAGCCATAGGGTTGGCTGGTGTGGGCAGCTTCTATGCGGGTCAACTTTAATTTTAGGCATCCAAAGTCTGGATCACATAGGGTGGCCAAGGTCGTCCATCTAAACTATTAGTATTTAACTGTTTCTTTATATCAAAGATAGAATGATAATAGGTAAATATATCTTTATTTACCTTTAGTCCGAGAACACAGCCGCCTATGAAAATAGCGGGAGAAGGGACGATTGGCGTGCAGCAATCTACGACTAATCTTCAGGCAACGGATTCATCTTTGCAATCACCAAAACAAAAAGGAAAACGTGGCCGTCAAATATTGATTGTCGCTGGCATTTTCCTGGCGATCGGTCTGCTTGTGGGGCTAAATATGTACCGGCTGTCCCAGAGAGACGAGATGCCGGTTAAGGTAGATAAGGTAGTGGAAGGACGTATTGAGGCGCGGGTTTTTACCTCCGGTAAGGTCATAGTCCGTGATCAGGAAGAAGTTTATGCCACTACTAGCGGCATAGTTCAAACAGTTTTAGTGAAACAAGGGGATATGGTTGAGGTCGGTCAGCCCCTGGTTCAAATGAAAGACGAAGAGCTTGCGCTGGCGGTAAGGCAAGCGGAAGCTAACTTAACTGCCGCCCAGGCTAACTTGGCGCGGGCTAAAGAGGCTACTGGCCCAGCGGAAATTGTCCAAGCGGAAAACGCTTTGACCCAGGCCGAGGCTAACTTGGAAAATGCGCGCCAGCGGCTGGAACGCAACCAGATTCTCTATGAGCAGGGAATAGTTTCAATCCAGGAGTTGGAGGCCTTACAATTAGAGGTAGAGCTTAAACAAGCGCAATACGAGGCAGCGGCCAAGCAGTTCGATACTGCCCGCCACGAGGTCCAGTCTTCGTTACGTGCCCTAGAGGCCCAGGTAGCTCAAGCTGAGGCCGCTTTGGCTTTGTCTCGCCATCAGTTAAACCAGGCAACCATTGTGGCGGGACAAAGAGGCCAGGTGCTCCAGTTAGATGTGCAAAAGGGTCAGTTCGTCTCGCCGGGGAAATTGGTTGCTGTCGTAGGGGATATAAGACAACTAGAGGTTCAAGCTGAGCTAAGTGAAGCAGATGCAGCGCAAGTCAAGGTGGGACAAACAGTTGAGATTACCGCCGATGCCTTGAGCAAAGTGAAGTTTTTTGGGGAAGTTAAGGAAATTTCTCCTCGAGCCATTGCTCGATCTAGTGGGCAAGGAGAACAGACTATAGTTCCGATAGTGGTGGCCGTACTAGGAGATACTGCCTTGCGGCCTGGATATAATGTTGATCTCGATATTATTACCGGCATAGCGGAAAATGCCCTGCTGGTTCCCTATGACGCGCTAATTGAGCAAGAGGATCATACTGAAGTACTGGTCGTTCAAGAAGGGTTTATTCAGCACAGAACTGTAACTACCGGCTTGAGTGATGAGCAAAGGGTTCAGGTTCTCACTGGCCTGCAGTCAGGGGAAACCGTAGTGTTAAACCCGGACGACGGCTTGGCAGATGGGACTGCTGTAAAGGCGACTCCATCTGAGATAGATTAATTTGCAGGGATAAGGAAGAGGTAGTTAAATTGATCTTCCTCCAAGAAATAACCAAAATTTATAATGTTGGCTCCCAGCAGGTTCGAGCCCTGCGAAAAATTAACCTCCATGTTCAGGCCGGAGAATTTGTGGCCGTAATGGGTCCGTCCGGTTCCGGCAAATCAACGCTCATGAATTTGATTGGTTGCTTGGACCGGCCGACGGCCGGCTCTTACCGGTTGGAGGGGCAGGAGGTCGCCCACCTCGGAGAGCCGGAATTAGCCCGCGTGCGGAACCAAAAGATTGGGTTCGTTTTTCAGACCTTTAACTTGCTTCCTCGGTTAAATGCCCTGCGCAACACGGAACTCCCGATGCTTTACGCCGGGGTACCGCCGGGAGAACGTCGGGAACGAGCCCTTAAAGCCCTGGCTGAAGTAGGGTTAGCCGAACGAGTTAATCACCGGCCAAATGAACTCTCCGGCGGTCAGAAACAAAGAGTCGCTATTGCTCGGGCTTTAGTTAATAAACCATCCATTCTTCTGGCCGATGAGCCAACCGGCAATTTGGATACCCGTTCGGGTGAAGAGATTATGGCCATTTTTCAGGAGTTGAATCAGCGAGGGGTAACCATTGTGTTGGTTACTCACGAACTGGAAATTGCCCAGCACGCGAGACGGATTGTTCGGTTTCGGGATGGCCGACTGGTCAGTGATGAACCGGTCACTAACCCGATCTCAGCCGAAAAGCGATTAGCCGAGATACCCTTGGAAGAAAGCTAACTTGGCAGTTTAAAGCAACCTGTCACATTGTTTATCATAAGGCAGGTTGTTGGGGTGGGAGGTGAACGGGCCGGACTGCGGACTTAAGCGGTCTGTCCCGCTAATAATTGAACCTAATAGAATGTATCAAGGTTGCTTTGGGCTCAATCTGGGCCAACAAACTCCGCTCTGGCTTAACTATGCTCGGTATCATTATTGGGGTAGCAGCGGTAATCCTGGTGGTCTCAATTGGCCAGGGGGGGAGGGAGCAGCTTCTCAAGGAACTGGAAAAGATCGGCTCCAATCTGTTTGTCGTTTATGCGATGTCAGTCAGCGATGAGACGATTGGACCAGATGAGCGAATCACCCTGGACGATGCTCAGGCGATTTTAGACCAGGTGCCAACGGTTAAGGCGGTTGCCCCTTCAGCCTACGAGTATGCGGAGGCGGAAACCCATAAAGAAAAAAAGCAGGTGTTGGTCATTGGCACTACGGCCGATTACGCAGAGGTTCGTAATGTCCCTCTGGGCCAAGGACATTTTTTCAGTGATCTGGACAGCAGATCAGCCCGGCGGGTCGTGGTCATTGATGAGCGTCTGGCCGAGGATCTCTTTGGTCGGACTAATCCTATCGGCCAAAAGATGATGTTGAAGAAGGTGCCGCTGCTAGTGGTAGGAGTGGTGAAAAACGAGGAAGGAATGTTTGTTGGCAGCAACCGGAGCCAAGTGTTTATTCCAATTAGCCTGTGGCAGAACCTCTTTAATTCGGCCCGCGTTGATCAACTGGAAATCAGTGCGGTCAGCAAAGATCAAGTAAAGGAAAGTATGGATAAAACCCTGAAGCTGCTCCATCGCCGGCATAAGAATACTGACCGTTACCGGGCTTTTAGTTTGGAACAGGAGATGGAAGCAGCTAATCAGGCGATGGGAATTATGACGACCATTATTGGGGCGATTGCCGGCATTTCCCTGGTGGTGGGCGGAATCGGCGTGATGAATATTATGCTGGTCTCAGTTACCGAACGAACTCGGGAGATTGGGGTGCGGATGGCCTTAGGGGCCCGCCGAAAAGATGTCTTGACTCAATTCTTGATTGAGGCCGTGGTGATTAGTATGGTGGGAGGAATTATTGGAATGATCCTGGGCCTGGGCGGGTCAACCTTGCTGGCTTTGGCCTTGAAGCTGCCCCCGATGTTATCCTGGTCACCGGTGCTTTTAGCGTTTACTTTTTCTGCCGCGATCGGTATCTTCTTTGGCATTTACCCAGCTAATAAGGCCGCCAAACTAGATCCGATTGAAGCACTCCGTTATGAATAAGTGAGCCGGAAATAATTAGTCAGGAGTCAATAATTGATGTTAATCAAAGACATCTTGTTGAATATTTACGAATGTTTATATCAGCATTTTGGCCCCCGGGGGTGGTGGCCGGCGGATACCCCGTGGGAAGTGGCAGTCGGGGCCATCCTTACGCAGAATGTGGCCTGGCGTAATGTTGAACAAGCGATCGCTAATTTAAAAGAGGCGAACCTTTTAGGCCTCCAGGAAATGCAACTGGCGACGGAAGAAGAGATTGCCTCCCGGATCAGACCGACTCGTTATTATAACACCAAGGCCCGTAAGCTTAAGGTTTTTGTTAATTATTTAACTGAGCAATACGCCGGCGAACTGAGCAACCTTTGGCATCAGCCTCTGGAGAAGCTGCGTGCGGAACTGCTGAATCTTTGGGGGTTGGGCCCAGAGACGGTTGATTCTATTTTGCTTTACGCCGGCAATCAACCGATTTTTGTGGTCGATGCCTATACCCGGCGCATCTTTAGCCGATTGGGGCTACTGCCCGAGAAGGTGACCTATGCTGAGATGCAGCGATTTTTTATGGACCACCTGCCAGTAGAAGTAGAATTATACAACGAATATCATGCCCTGATTGATGCCCTGGGCAACCAAGTCTGTTTAAACCGAGCGCCAAAATGTCACCTTTGTCCATTGGCCGAGCAGTGTCAGGGCAAGACCTTAGTTTAGCAAGGCCCCGGCCAAGATTCTATGTTATTTCCTTTTTCAGTCAGATTGGCCGGCTGAGTAAAAAGTTGGTTGCGCAGTGTTTTGCGGAGGCCGGCGATTGGCGCTTGGCATCAGAGAACGGAAACGGCGGAGAATTGGCCGGATGGTGAAGTTCACCAGGATTCCCATCTGGAGTATGCTCTTAACAAAAGGTTTATAGTATTTACAATTAGTATTCATGAGGGGGGATTCCAGGGTGGAGCACTATGCTGAAATAGATAAGATTAAACTGGCTGTCTATGAAGAAGTGGCCCGGTTGGCTCTCCAAGATCAGCTTAAACAACGGATTGACGAACTACCCTTTCTGATTGTCGAACGAGAACAGCCGACCAGCCGCTGTTGTGTCTACCACGAACGGGCGGTCGTTACCGAGAGAATTCGGTTGGCGATGGGGCTTGACCGGCGAAAACGGCGGGAGACCGAACGCCTGTCAGAGGTCGTTGATCAGGCCTTAGCCCTGGATAGACCGGAAGAGCCGATGATCGTGGTGATCGAATCAGCCTGTGATGCCTGTCCCATCGACCGGTTTATGGTTACTGATGCTTGTCGTAATTGCATGGCTCATGCCTGTAAGAATGTGTGCCCCAAGCAGGCGGTTGTTATTGCTAATCAACGGGCTTATATTGACCAGGAGCGCTGTATTGAATGTGGGAAATGTGCCCAAGTCTGTCCGTTTAACGCTATTGCGGAGGTGGTCCGGCCGTGCATGCGGGCTTGTGGGATCGGAGCCATTCAAGGATACCGTGACCGTAAAACAATTATTGATTATCGTAAGTGTGTTAGTTGTGGTCATTGTATCCGGGCATGTCCCTTCGGGGCCATTGCTGACAAGTCGGCAATTGTTCAAGTAATCGGACTCCTGAAAAAGGAGGAACCGGTATATGCTTCTGTTGCTCCTTCTTTCATCGGTCAGTTTGGGCGCGGGATAGCCCCAGAACAACTCCGGGCTGCTTTTCGGCAGCTAGGATTTGCGGATATGATTGAGGTCGCGCTCGGGGCCGATTTAGTCGCTGTAAAGGAAGCCCATGAACTGATTAACGAAGTACCCGGGCAAAAACCTTTTGCCATTACTACTTGCTGTCCATCTTTTCGGACTCTAGTGGAAAAGCATCATTCTAAAATCAAGAGTAATTTGTTCGACTCTCAATCACCGATGGTCCTTACCGGTCAGTTGATCAAAGAAAAACTGCCCCGGGCGCGGGTCGTTTTTATTGGACCTTGCGTGGCTAAAAAAGTTGAAGCCCTGCAAAGTTTAGCTCGAGAGGCCATTGATGCGGTTTTGACTTTTGAGGAAATGATGGCCATATTTAAAGCCGGGGAAATTAATTTAGCAGCCATGGAAAGCTGCCGCGGGGAGTGGGAAG
>JAAZDI010000203.1 GCA_012512295.1 Syntrophomonadaceae bacterium | reverse complement strand
GTACAAAAGACCGTTGTCTTTGTTACCCACGACATGGATGAGGCGATCAAGCTGGGAGATCAAATTGTCGTCATGCGGGAAGGAAGGGTGCTGCAAATCGGTTCACCGGAGGAAATCCTCCGCCATCCGCAGGAAGGGTTTGTGCGAGAGTTTATTGGTGATCGCTGGTTCCTTCGCCAACCGGGGTTGTTGAAAGTTGAGGACATTATGTTAGCCGAGCCAGTCACTGCTTATCCGGAACGAGGACTTGCCCAGTCAGTCCAATTAATGAAAAAACATAAAGTTGATCGCCTGCTAGTCGTTAATCGGCAGCATCAGCTGTTGGGCATCGTCGGGTTCGGGGATGTTCAGACTCAGGGTCTGGATGAAACTAAACGCCTGGGTGATGTTATGCAGCCAGTTAAACATACCATCCAGTATGGGTCCCCGGCTTCGGAAGCCATCAACCTGATGAGTGACAATACTATTCCGTTTCTGCCCGTAATTGATGAGACTGACCGGCTTAAAGGTCTGATTACTCGGGGTAGTCTAGTCAAGGCCTTTGCCGAGATGCTGTAGGAGGTCTGGCAGTGGAAATTTTCGTAGAGATGTTCAACATGAAGGACCTAATAATTGATCAAACCATCGAACATCTATACCTGACGGCAGTAGCGGTTCTGATCGCCGCCAGCCTGGGAATTCCAGGGGGTATCCTGATCACCCGGCTGCCCTGGCTGACCGGGCTAACTTTGGGTTTAGCTAATATCTTGCAGACGGTACCCAGCCTGGCCATGTTCGCCTTTTTCATGCCGGTTTTAGGAATTGGGTCGGATACCGCGATCACCGCTCTGGTTTTGTATGCTCTTCTGCCTATTATCAAGAATACTTATTCTGGGATCAGCGGAGTAAGTCCAGCGATTCGGGAAGCGGCCAAAGGGATGGGCATGACTGGCTGGCAGCTATTGTTTATGGTTGAGCTCCCGCTATCTTTTCCAGTATTGTTAGCCGGTTTGCGAACTGCCCTGGTAATGACCGTTAATCTGGCCACCCTGTCGGCCCTTATTGGCGGAGGAGGTCTGGGGCGTTTAATTTTTCTGGGGCTGTCTCGAGTAGATACAGCCACGATTATGGCTGGAGCAATCCCGGCAGCAATATTGGCGATCAAGATAGATTACCTCATGGGAACACTGGAAAAACTATCTGTTTCTCGAAACAAAAATATTACCTTTTCCTTCGAAGCGGAAAGGGGGATCAGTGCTTGACCTGGTGGGAGTTTATGGTTAAGAATCCGGACCGGATTATCACCGCTTTATTTGAGCACCTAGAGCTATCTCTGCTCGCCACCTTAATGGGATTAATGGTTGCTATTCCCCTCGGAATCTATCTAACCCGGAATAAAAAACTGGCCGGCCCGGTTTTTTCGGTGGTTAATTTTTTACAAACCATCCCCGGTCTAGCCCTTTTGGGATTTATGATTCCTATTTTTGGTCTGGGTAACGAAACGGCCTTGGCCGCTCTCTTTATTTATGCCATCCTGCCCATTTTGCGCAATACCTACACCGGCATTGATGGCGTGGACCCGTTTTTGATCGAAGCCGGCGGCGGGATGGGAATGACGCGAAGGCAACTCCTGTTTCTAGTGGAGATCCCAAATGCCTTACCAGTGATAATGGCGGGAATTCGGGTGTCAGCCGTCATCATTATTGGTTGGGCGACCCTGGCGGCATATGTAGGAGGAGGTGGTCTTGGAAGGTTAATCATGGGTGGTTTAGCCATGTCCCGACCGGAAATGGTTTTGGCCGGAGCCATTCCGGCGGCAATTCTGGCTTTACTGACTGACTTCTGCTTAGGCCGGCTTGAAATGAAGCTAATCCCCCGCGGTTTACGACAGCCGAAGCAGTAAACCCGGGATTAACCGTTGGCAAAAAGTTGGAATGATGACGGTGGAAATAAGGTTGAAGCAGTCTCCAACTCCATATTTTCAAACACAATAAGAAAGGTGGTGCCAGCCTGGTTACTTAGCAGCATTGCTGAGAAGAACTGCTGTTATAAAATCTTTCGGCGTTACTAAAACACGCCGGGAGAGTCGGACGCGGATAGATTGAACAGGCGGCGGGCACCCCCCTCGGGCCGAACGCCTAAGGCAGCGGTTTAACCGCCCGAAGTACCAGCGAAAGTTGGTAGCTAAGCAGTTGAATCCGGTGATGCTGCCTCCCGTTGGTCGGCGGGAGGAGATCTAAATATATCTGAACTATTGTGTATCATTAGGATATATTGAGATTTCAGAAACCAGGTATATCAAATGAAAAAACTTTTAAACCTTCGATTAGTTAGTTGTTTAGTCGTTTTACTGTTAGTGACCTTGCTGCTTGGTGGTTGCGGTAAAAAGGAAAGCGTGGATGTGATTCGGATTGGGTCACAAACCTACTCAGAACCGATAATTTTGGGGGAAATGGTTAAAGCTTTGATTGAGGAGGAAACGGACCTAAAGGTTACCCATACTCCGCAATTAAGTTCCTCCCTGGTCGTCCAGCAGGCCATGGTTAATAAAGAAATCGATATTTCTCCCCGTTATACCGGTACCGAGCTGACCGGGGCCCTTCGAGTTGAGGAAAGAATGACGGACCCGGAGCAGGTCTATAACCTGGTTAAAGACGAATTTGCCAAGCAGTTTGGGCAAACCTGGTTCAAACCTCTAGGTTTTAACAATACTTATGCTTTGACGGTCCGACGTGACGTAGCTGAACAATTAAACTTAAAAACAATTTCCGACTTAAAACCACACGCCAAGAACATGATTATTGGAACGGACACTTCTTTTGCAGACCGGCCCGGCGATGGGTTGGAAGCCCTGAAAGAAATGTACGGACTTCAATTTAAACAGGTTTTCCCCATGGAGATTGGTCTGGTTTATGAGGCAGTCGCCAGCAAGAAATGTGATATAGTTGTTGCCTATTCGACGGATGCGCGGATTAAAAGTTTTGATCTAGTTACTCTCGAAGATGATCTGAAATTCTTCCCGCCTTATGACTGCGCAATAGTCGCCCGGACCGAAGTCCTGGAAAAGCACCCGGAATTAAAAGAAATACTGGCTAAACTGGAAGGGCAAATTGATGTGGAAACCATGGTTGGGCTTAATTACCTGGTTGACGAACAAAACGAAAGCCCAGAAAAGGTCGCCCGTGACTTTTTAAGACAAAAAGGCTTTATCAAGTAGATATCAATCATTAATGCTGAGAAATGTAACCTAAACAATACTTTTTTGAAAAACCACATTGCTTTCACAAAAACGCCCCGCCAGACTTTGGGCAAGGGGGCGTTTTTGTTCCATAATCAGAAAGGATAAGTGGACTTACTGATTGTTAGTCAGTGCAACTGGGGCTTCAGCCGGCGCCAAAGGCTTGGTGAAGTTAAGTTTTCTTTAAGACCAAATCGAGAGCGGGCCAACAATTTCCTGTTATTGTTTTTGGATATTAAAGGCAGATCATGGTAAAATAAACTCAAATTTCACATAGGCTAAAATGGGGGGAGCTGCGTTGTCAAATAAGATTGAATTTGTCAATAACTATAGTGATCTTAGCACGAATAAAGGTTTTCAATTTGAGTTCTACTGCAACCGTTGTGGGGGCGGCTTTCGGACCCGCTTTAAGCCTTCTGTTACGGGGACGGTAACCGGTGTGTTGGAAGCGGCCGGCAGTTTATTTGGTGGATTTTTTAGCGGAGCCGCCAATGTGGGCGAAAGGGTGCGTTCTGCTACCTGGGAGAAGGCGCATGACGACGCTTTTGAAGAAGCCTGTCGGGAACTAAAACCAAATTTTATTCAGTGTCCTCGCTGTTCATCCTGGGTCTGTCGGAAAAGTTGTTGGAATAACCAGAAAGGGTTGTGTAAAGGGTGTGCGCCTGACCTGGGAGTGGAAATGGCAGCCGCTCAAGCCAGCAAGTCAGTCCAGGAAGTCTGGGCGCATGCCGCCATGGCAGAAGAGGACAAGAAGCTAGGAACCGAATACTGGCGGGCCGGTATTCGGGCAAGCTGCCCCAATTGCGAAGCGCCTCTCCAGAAAAACGCTCGATTCTGTCCGGAATGTGGTACTAATTTGCAGGCTAAAACAACCTGTGCCAAATGTGGCGCCAAACTTTCACCCGGTGATAAATTTTGCTCCGAATGCGGCCAAAAAGTTTAGGCAAAGACTTAATTTGGCGGCCGGTTTGTTATTGATGTAAACAAACTTTCAACCTGTGTCTATATTTCAGTTCGAAAATGGTCGGTTGGTTAGAGATGCCGGCAAACAAAAATAATTAAGAGGAGTATCGGCTGGTGGATCAGGTAAATAAGCAGGGTGTGCCGGCCTAAGATATTGATAATGTTGTTTCTGATGGTAAACGGAAACAGGCTTTTTTTCTCCGGATAAAGGAATTTTCCCAGGGCAATACCGATTAAGAAAACGCCGAGCCAGGGAAGCAGTGGGTAAAAATCGACGGAATAAAATTTTTCGTTAATCATTCCCAGGACAAAGAAATAATTGTGGGAAAATGTCTGAGCGGAAATAAGTTCTCCGAGGCCGATGATTAGACTGCCGAGAATGGCTAAAGCATGGCGGTTAATTGTTTTGAACAGCGGATAAAGCAGGATGCTTACCCCGAAGAAATGCAGGATGCCAAACTTAATCCCAATGTTAGGCAATGGTTGGTGGAGTAGTCGTGGACCCAGGTAGTTGATTGAATGGGTAAGCATGGTGATTATAAGGGCGATGCCCAGTAACTGCAACCCGCGTCGGAGGTTATTGCGGCTAAACTGACAACTGATGCCGGAGACCAGGATGAATAAGATGACGGAGACCTTGCCCACATAATAAGTAAAACCATGGGCGTAGGTAATTGGATAATCAAAAAATTCATTCAGGTCAAATATCAAGTGAAAGTAGAGCATGCCGAAAAGGGCAATTCCCCGGAGGAAATCTAATTCCCAGACGCGCCTAACACTCATGTTTTTTTCTCTTGAGCTACTGTGCTTTAACTTGCTCAGCCGGTTGGACCAGGAATGAACCTCGACGGTTTCGGGCAGGCATCAACTGTGACCCACGGGCTCAGAAGGTGATGCCTGCTGCTCCTCAGCCGCCTCTCTTCTTTGAATCGCTGCTAAAAGACGATAGAGCGTGATTTTTATATATTCTAAACTATTTAAGAAGTTCTATGTCTAGTGGCGCTTACTTCGTCCTGGCATCTTTACTAAATTTACCATCCACAATTATAATCCAACATGTCTAATCAATCTATAAGAGGCAATCTTTAGTCGGCTGTTTTTTCAGGAACCTTGAACTCACCTAGAGGGTAATATGGAATCATGTTTTCAGCGAGCCACTTCATGGCTTCGACCGGGCTCAGGCCCCAGTTTGTCGGGCAGGAAGAAAGTATCTCCACCAGGGAAAACCCCTTTTTGGCCAACTGGGTTTCAAAAGCCCGTTTGATCGCGCGTTTAGCCTTAATAACATGGGCCGCATCGTGAATTGAGACCCGGGCAATATAGGCTGCACCGTCCAGAGAGGATAACATCTCAGCGACGCGGATTGGTGCTCCCTGGAGTTCCTTTTTTCGGCCAAAAGGTGAAGTGGTGGTAACTTGTCCCAGTAAAGTAGTGGGGGCCATTTGTCCGCCTGTCATCCCGTAAATCGCGTTATTCACAAAAAAGGTGGAAATTAATTCCCCCCGGGCTGCCGCATGAACAATTTCCGTCATGCCTATTGAGGCCAAATCACCGTCACCTTGATAAGTGAAAACGACTCGATCCGGCAGGACCCGCTTAATCCCGGTCGCCACAGCTGGAGACCGGCCATGGGCCGCCTGTTGCATATCCACGTTAAAGTACTCATTGGCTACCACGGCACAGCCAACGGGACAGGCGCCGATTGTCTTTCCCCGAATATCTAGTTCATCAATTACCTCAGCAATCAGACGATGGATGATGCCATGTCCACAACCAGGGCAATAATGCAGTGGCTTTGTCGTCATCGCCTGAGGTCGTGCAAATACTGTCGCCATAATAACCTTCCTCTCCTTAGTCTGCCCTTCTGAATTATAGGTGCTTTATAATTCAGCGGACAATCTTTAGCTTATTCCACAGCCGACTTTGCTAGCGGTTGTTTTAATTGCGTTAAATATCTCAGATGGGCCGGGGACGATGGTCGATTTGCCAAAGAATTCAACCGGAATCTGATTGTCTATAGCTAATCGAACATCTTCAATCATTTGGCCTAAATTCATCTCGACCACCAAAAAAGCGCGGGCAGATTTAGCTGCTTTGGCCACTGCTTCACTGGGGAACGGCCACAGACTGATTGGGCGCAGCAAGCCTACCTTTATCCCGGCTTCTCGGGCCATTTTAATGGCTCTTCGAGCCACCCGGGCCACGATTCCAAAAGCGACAATCACTATTTCCGCGTCTTCAAGCATAAAACTATCATACCGGACCTGCTATTTCTGAATCAGGGCTAGTTTTTTCGCCAGCCGTTGAATGTGCTTTTCCAGGTCCTCCAATCCCATATACAGCGTGAAAATCTCATTATGTTCGCGGTCCTGGGCGCCATTCGTCGCCCAGGGTTTTTCAACGTAGGGGGCTGGCTTATCTGGCAGGGACACCGGTTCCATCATTTGTCCCAGCATTCCATCTCCCAGGACCAAAACCGGGTTACGGTAACGGTCTGCCAAATAAAAGGCTTCCCAGGTTAGATCGACTAATTCCTGGATCGACCAGGGGGCTAAAACCAACGTTCGATAATCACCGTGTCCGCCACCCCGAGTGGCCTGATAATAATCCGCTTGACTCGGCTGAATACCCCCGATCCCCGGGCCGCCCCGCATCATATTAACAATAACTGCTGGCAAATCGGCCCCGGCGAGCATGGAAATACCCTCTTGTTTCAAACTAATCCCCGGGCTGGAAGAAGAGGTCATCACCCTGGCCCCAGCCCCGGCTGCGCCATAAACCATACTAATCGCCGCCAGTTCGCTTTCCGCCTGTAAGAATACCCCACCTACCTCGGGCATGCGTCGGGCCAAATACTCGGGCAATTCACTCTGCGGAGTAATCGGATAACCGAAAAAGGCAACGCAGCCAGCCCTGATTGCCGCCTCGCCAATGGCCTCGTTCCCTTTCATTAAAACTTTGCGTGCCAAACTTATCGCCCCCATTAAGCTATTT
>JAAZDI010000202.1 GCA_012512295.1 Syntrophomonadaceae bacterium | reverse complement strand
GCTTAAAACCTGGGAACCGGCATAAATCGACAGCACTAATAAAAACCAGATTCGGGTACGCGCCAATAGTTTTTCCAGTTGATTATCCCAGTCATTATCGGTCCTTTGAACTAAAGCGGCTAGTTGGCGGGACACGAGGTTTTTGGCTAATTCTAAGCCAAGGAACACAACCAGGCTCAGGGCCAGGGCAATTAGCCAGGTTTGAACTGAGTTGCCGTAGTAAACCAAATCCAAGAAAGCCATAATTCGCCTCCCCGTGTTTCCTTTATTTCTTTTTCGCAAACCGCGTTAGTTCAGCCGTCATCTCGTGGTAAGCAAAGGGTGTAATCAGATATATTCCTTGAAAATACTGCTGGGCTGCCTCGACCAGTTCCTTGGCCATCGCCACTCCTTCCTGCCGCGCCGCCTCGCCGGTATACCGCCGCATCCGTTCCCGAGCCGCGTCAGTCAATCTGATCCCCGGCACCTCATTGTGTAAAAATTCAGCGTTTCGCGAACTGGTCAAGGGCATGATCCCGATAAAAATGGGGATATTCAAGTGTTTGGTGCTTTCATAGATTAACTCAATCGTTGCCACATCATAGACCGGCTGGGTCATAATATAATCTGCCCCAGCCTCAATCTTTTTTTCCAAGCGGCGCAGCGCATTATCAAATTTGGGTACATGAGGATTAAACGCTGCTCCCACCACAAACCTGGCCCGCTGCTGCAGCCGGTTCCCAGAGAAAGAAATACCTTCGTTAAGCTGTTTAACCATCCGAATCAAATCAAAAGAATTCACATCAAAGACCGAACTAGCTCCGGGCAGATCACCGAAGCGAGCCGGGTCACCGGTAATCACCAGCACCTGATGCAACCCTAGGGCGTGCAGCCCCATCAAGTGCGACTGTTGTCCGATTAGATTCCGGTCACGACAGGTCAGGTGAATCAAGGGATCAATCCCCAGTTTCTGCTTCACAATCGCCCCCAGGGCCATATTGCTCATCCGGGTCTGGGCCAAAGAGTTATCCGCCATGGTAATCGCATCCGCGCCGGCATCCTGCAGATTAGCCGCTCCCCGCAAATAGCCCTCAACCTCCAAATCCTTGGGAGGATCGAACTCGACGATAACCGTCGGACCCTGCCGGACCTTATCAACAATAGTCAAGGCCGGTGGAGAAGAAAGTGTCGTGAGTGGTCTGCTTGGTTGAACTAGCCCGGCCGTACCTGGTAAATGAATTAACCTTACTGAATCCCCAGGTGCATCCGTTTGTTCTGCTTTCTCGTCTGTCAAGACCCCGCGGTCCGGGTTGACCCGAGGCAAAGGAGCTAAGCCGGCCAGTGCTTCCGCTACTGCTTGAATATGGGCCGGCGTTGTGCCGCAGCAGCCTCCGATCAGCCGCACCCCTTGTTCCCGAAAGTGCCTGGCCTTTTCAGCCAAGTATTCCGGCGAAGAGGTATAAGCATATTCACCATCAGTGACCCCCAACCGGCCGGCATTAGGAAAGATCGACAACAGCACTCCCTCAGGGACCACGGTTTGTTCTAAGGAGCGCAGCATTTCCGCTGGCCCCAGCCGGCAATTCAAACCCACCACATCGGCTCCAGCCCGATCTAAGCAAGTAAATGCCTCGGCCAGGGAATAGCCATCCCTGGTGGGACCAACCTCCAGACAGGCCAGCTGCGCAATGATCGGTAAAGCAGTCAGGGGACGAAGGGTAGTCAAGGCCAACAGCAGTTCTTCTAGATCTAAAAACGTTTCCAGGATAATCCCGTCAACTCCGCCGGCCAAAAGGGCTTCTGCCTGCTCCGCAAACTGGGCCGCGTAACCAGCCATCTTCACGTCGCGGATCCCGCCGCCAGTGATGGAACTAATACTGCCGACCACCCAGGCATCCTCACCGACCGCCTCCCGGGCAATTACCGCTGCCTTCCAGTTGATTCGATAAGACAAATGCTCCAGTCCGTACCGACTTAGGGCGGTCCGATTAGCCCCGAAGGTATTGGTCTCAATTAATCGTGCTCCGGCCGCATAGTACTCTCGGTGGACAGTCTGAATCAACGCCGGTTTCGATAAACACAACTCTTCATAACAAACCCCAATCGGCACCCCATGCTGGTACAGCCAGGTAGCCATCGCCCCGTCGCCGATCAGCAGATTGTCCCGCAGGTACTCGATTAAGCCCACTTTAGCCAACACTTTACCACCCCATATAACCTATAACTATAACCTTAGCACCATCGAAACATGAAAATATGGAAACATATCGGGTTAGAATTATGATTAGATTAATAGACTCTTATTCGCCAGAAGGATAACACGAGTGTAGTTATTTTTAAAGGATTAATCGGTTCCTCAAC
The DNA here is from genome assembly GCA_012512295.1 of Syntrophomonadaceae bacterium. Lineage (GTDB taxonomy): Bacteria > Bacillota > Ch66 > Ch66 > Ch109 > JAAZDI01. Next base: position 627 of record JAAZDI010000202.1, on the reverse strand, counting down.
TGGAAGAACAACGAAATCGCTTGCAGCCTCAACCGGAAAAGCCGTCCCTCCGGTTGCTCCTGAAAACAAAAAGCCCCCTGATAGGAAGGCCATTAGCTGCTATATCATTTTTTGTTACATAATAATTATCAGATATCCTAAGTTATAGCCCACCCCGGGTATTATAACATAGTCCCAGCGAACGATAAAACTCGCCTACTCGACCCCCTGTTTCCTTATTCTGTGGGTTTGATGATTTTTCCCAGGCTGGCTAAATCCGCGCAAGAAGCCTGGGCTGCCTGCCGGTTAGCCTCCTGAATCGCATCAAAAACCTCCTGCCGGTAGACCCGAACCTGTCGAGGAGCTTCAATTCCTAGTTTTACTTGATCGCCGCTCACTTCCAAGATAGTCACTCGAATATCCTCACCGATAACCAGGGTTTCTTTTATCTTGCGGGTCAATACCAGCATGCTCTATTTAAAACCTCCTGAGACCCTGGCTAGATCCGGTTGAGGGGCTGCTTCTGCTCCCGCTGCCGGCTGGTTAGCTAGTGTGGGAAAAATCAAGTGCCGGGTGCTGTAACGGGAATCAGCCAAGATGATCTGGCCGGCTAGGCGTTTATTAAGGTTTATAATAACAGGGGCCATC
>JAAZDI010000201.1 GCA_012512295.1 Syntrophomonadaceae bacterium | reverse complement strand
GTGAAGGATATCGCCAATCAGGTTAGAGACAAATTAAACCTGAGTTTATCTAGCCGGGTTGGTGTTTTATTTCCTATTCTTAGTCGTAATCGGTTTTCTTTGATCTTAAAGGGAATTGCCGCAGCTGTACCACAAGGCGAAGTAATCGTTCAATTTTCTTATCCTACTGATGAAGTAGGCAACCGGCTTTTACCAGATGATTATTGTGATTCTCTAGGTAAAAGATTTGGTGATGTTATAACCCAAGAGGAGGCCTTAGCTGCAAATTACCGTCATCCAATTACCGGAATTGATTATATTCGGCTTTACAGCGATATTATTAAGGGTGAGGGTGCGCGATCGGAGATTTTTTTATGTAATGACCCAGTTAGGATCGGTGAGTTTGAGGTAGAAGGGGTCGTTGTTGCGGATATCCATAAGCGTGATCAAACTAAATCAAAAATAGAATCCGTTGTGCCAAATTCAATAACCCTGCAGGATATTTGTTCAACCGGCCCAGTTTGGTCTGAATGGGGGGTTTTAGGCAGTAATCTTTCGGCCGGCGATCATCTTAAACTTGCCCCACGCCAAGCGGATCTGGTGGCGGAGGAAATACAACGGAGAGTCGTTGAGGGATTGAATAAGCAAGTGGAAGTTATAATTTACGGTGATGGGGCTTATCGAGATCCCTCAACCGGGATCTATGAATTGGCTGATCCGGTAACGGCGTTTGGGGTGACTTCAAGACTGCGTGGATTTTATAGGTGTGGTTTTAAATATAAGTATGTTGTTGACAGTTGCTTTGCTGAGGGAAAATCCTTGCCAGAAATTGAGGCAGATTTACAGGCGAAGATGGGCGCCGAGTTTGCCCAGGACAGTTTAGAGACCGAAGGGACTACGCCGCGTCGGGTAGAAGATATAATTGCCAGTTTGGCGGATTTGGTCAGTGGTTCTGCAGATGCGGCTACTCCGTTGGTTATCTGTAAAGGCTTTCTAGGTAGTATCCAACGACGGAAGTGATTATTCGCCAGTCCTCTATTTCCATTGGTGGTTGTGACTTGCGGGTATAAGCGGTAAACGTATAAGCGGTAAACATGGAAGAAACCCTCCCAGAGACTTTGGCATGTCAGTGGGAGGGTTTCGATTCACATTTGCCGGTAACTATAAACTATTTAAAGGCTTAACCAGAAGATGCTGCCTAAGCAATCTTATTGCTGCGGCGCCAGATATTCATCTTAGCCGCTTCTTTAATTAGTTCGTCGCGGAGATCGGGGTGAGCAATGTTGATTAGTCTTTCTGCCCGCTCCCAAGTAGACCGGCCGGCTACTTCTGCCATACCATACTCAGTAACGTAGATGTGACCGAGGGTCCGAGGCAGGGTAACTATTGAATTGACTGGTAGACTCGGGACAATTCGGGATTTGAGATTGCCTTCTTTGTCTCTGTAGCTGGAAGTACAGCAGATAAATCCTTTGCCACCTTTAGACATATAGGCACCGGTATGGAAGTCCATCTGTCCGCCAGTACCGCTGATGTGGCGGGTTCCGGAAGACTCAGAGGATACCTGACCATAAAGGTCAATCTCTAAACAATTGTTGATGGATATCATATTATCATTAGCCGCCATTATATAAGGATCGTTGGTATAGCTTACCGGATAAGTAACGACGGATGGGTTGCAATCGAGCCATTCATAAAGGAATTGACTGCCGGCAGCAAAACCGAAGGTAGACTTGCCTTTGTCGACTCCTTTATATTTGTTGGTTAATTTACCGGCTTTGAACATGTGGTAATAAGCATCGACCATCATTTCAGTCTGGCAGCCGAGGTCTTTCAGATCAGATTCAGCGATTAATGTACCTACAACGTTGGGCATGCCGCCGATTCCGAGCTGAATGCAAGCACCATTCGGAATCTGCTCCACAATCAGTTCAGCGATCTTTTTATCAACTTCAGTCGGAGTTGCCGGCGCGAGGGTTTCTACCGGGGATTCGTGTTCGATGATGTAGTCAACTTCGGAGATGTGAACACATTCTTCTGCGCCGCCATAACACCACGGAAGATTTGGATTTACTTCAACAATAATCTTTTTGGCAACATCGCAAATAGCCCGGCTGGATGCATTAGCCAGATGGAAGTTGAAGAAACCAGCTTTATTCATCGGGGGTACTCTTAATACTGCTACATCGACTTCATTGGCCAGTTGTCTACGATAATAATGGGGCTGATTGCGGAATGTCATGGGGTGATAATAGGTTAAACCCTGGTCGCACATTTTACGGTCATAGGCAGTAAAATGCCAGTTGGAAACAGTAAAGACCTGGCCTTCAGGGTCTGCTTCCAGCAGAGCAGAGGGGCGCAGAGTAAGGACTGTGCGGACCTTGATATCTTTTAACTCTTCTTTGCGGGCAGCCAGGGCCTTGTCAAAAGCATAAGGTTGGCAATGACCAAAACTGTAATCTACCCAGTCTCCAGATTTAACGACTTTTGCTGCTTCTTCAGCAGTAACTAATTTGGATTTGTACTCACTTGTGTAAGCCAATTTTTTGCACCTCCGTAAATTTTGGGTAAGTTATGCAGTCGTATTATGATGTTACTGCAAATAAAGGAAACAAAAAACCCTGACTCGCGCACCTCCTTTTTCATATTTTTGGTTCGTTTTATGTTTGTAACACCACCGGCTATGAGAGATAAGCAACACATCTTTATGGAAAAGAAAAATTAATAACCACTTTGAAAAATAACTATAAATTCTTGGGGGTGGATAAAAATTATAAAAAATTATAAGGCATTAGTTATTTAAGTTAGGGCTGTTCTAGCTTGATTTAGCTTGGGTTTTGAAAGGTGAGGATTACATAATCTATCTGGTTAGGCTAAGCTAAAATGTAAAGGAATGTTTCGACAATCTTCGACCTAATAAGCCTTAGTTAGATAGAACCTTTCAGAATTCATTTTACCAAAATTCACGTGAGTATGTAAAGTACTCGAAGGAGCTCGATATTTATAATTTGTGACTATTATTATAAAGATAGTCGTAGTTAACTACAATTAATCAACGGCTGTCTTGTTTTAATGTATAGTGCGATCATTAAAAAAGACCTTGGTGTTAACACCAAGGTCTCAGACTGTTGACAAAGCCCACTTTCAAAGCTTCGCCAGAGGATGAAAGTGGGCGTTTGTTTTGGATGTTATCAAGTTACAATCTCAAAAAAGGCCTGTTAAACCTTTTGAGGGGAATTATGCTGG
>JAAZDI010000200.1 GCA_012512295.1 Syntrophomonadaceae bacterium | reverse complement strand
CCAGCATAATTCCCCTCAAAAGGTTTAACAGGCCTTTTTTGAGATTGTAACTTGATAACATCCAAAACAAACGCCCACTTTCATCCTCTGGCGAAGCTTTGAAAGTGGGCTTTGTCAACAGTCTGAGGGACAGTTAATCTGTCCCCTGTCCATTATGTCGCACTATCCCTTAATCATCATCCTCATCGGATTGATAAGTATAGACCGCGACTTTGGTCTCCCCAACTATTTCAACGTATACTCCAATTTCTACTTCGACCTTAATTTTATTCTCTTTCATTATAGAGGTCTCCAGACATTCTGGACTCTTCATCACTTCGACTTTCGCGTCTAGTAGATTTAAGATATTTTGATCGAAATCTGTTACTGGGATAGTTTCTGTAAATTGGACGATTTGTCTGACTATTTCAGTGGCTTTACCATTCTTATGGGCGTACCAGACATGTATTTCAAATGAGCCGCCAATTTGAATACCCGGTTCTGGTTTATACATTGTGTCACTGAGGTTGGTTTCGGTTGCTAGCTGAAGTTTCGTAATGGTTGCCCCCAGTATTTGGGTGGGGTGATGTCCCTCTGGGACGGGAATTAGTTGGCTAACTCGAAACACTTTTTTGGCATCGCCACAGGTCGCTTTGGTGATGATTTCTCTATATGGTTTCAGACTTGATTTAAGTTTTGTTCCTCCAATGGAACGCATAACAACAAACCCTCCTTGATAGTACTGACTTGAAAAGCAGTAAACTCGAAAAGCAATTCACAATAATCACGCTCATCAGCAATTTGCAACTCAGTGAACACTTTTGTTATACGGCTGATATATATTATGTTCGATGCATTAAGGATGTGTCTAAACCGGTGGCATCTACATTAGCTTCGGTAAGCCTATTGTCTCTTTATATTCTTCAGTGCGAATTGCCTGCTTGAGTGTTTTCAGATGCTTTCCGAAATCCCAATCAGGAGCTCGGTGGCGATAATACTTATCGACAATACCAAAAAATAGGTGCGGAAATAGGAGATCCGCCACCACGACTTTCCATTGACTGCTGGTAAGCGGATTGCAAGCTTGATATGCATCTACCATCCGCTTGATTAACCGTTCTTTGCCGGTTCCGTCTTTTTTTAAGACCTTGTTGAATATTTTTCTTAAATCGCGAGCGGGGAGGTCAACGGTTATTGAATCAAGATCAAAGACAGTAATATCTCCTTTCGAATCTAGACGAAGATTTTTGGGGGTAAAGTCCTGGTGACACAGCGAACCATTCTGATCCACGTCTTTAACCCATTCTTCATAGTCCGATTTCTCAAGTAATTCAATCGCTTGATCAATTCTTTGCACAGCCAGTTTGAGGTGCTGTAAGAATAGTTCGGTAAATGCATCTTTTTCTTTTTCCTTATTGGCCTGTTCAGCATAGGCTAGTAAATGGTTTTTCTTTTGTTGATAACTCTTCAGCCAAGTGCCGAGATGAGTTCGCCGATTAGCTTCTACATTTGGGATGAAACCCCGAGACCCTCGATGGAATAAGGCCATTGATGATAAGATGCCTTCCAGATGGCGTTGATAATCCGGTTGCTTACCGTCAATCCAATTCATTAAGATATAGGCGTCATTACCAACAACTACAAATTTTTCCTGGTTATTATTTTTGATTATCTTGGGAACCCTGACATTGTTGTTGAGCAGGAACTCTGTGGCCTCGACGATAAATTCGGTTCGAGTAACAGAAGTAGGCATTTTCTTTAAGACCATTTTTTTACCATTACTATTTATTTGCCAGACTGTTTTTTTTCCTTTGTCTCTTAATTCGATTATTTGGGCTTCCGCTAAGTTGTACTGCCCCAACACATTAGTTAAGATCTTTGGCCTTTTGGTATCTGATGAACTCATGATTGTATCACCCACTCTTAAATTAACCCTGACAGTATATCGCTTTTTTTTCGCACTAAGGCACATGCCTTAGTTATGGCACTAGCGTTTATGGATTTGTTTTTCTTGAAATAGTTTTTTGCCGTATCATGCAATTCATGGGGGAACAGTAAATCAATATATAATACCCGGCGTTTACCTTCATTCAACGGGTTTACTTTTTCGTACCAGTGCAGCATATCTTTCAGCAGCTTTAGATCCCAGTTGTTACGGTTGGACATCATTTTAATAATGACTTTGCGTAAGTCACGACTAGGTAGATCAAAAGTAACCCCATCCAGGTCCAGAACATATACTCCTTTCGGTGTAAGGATCGCATTTCCATCACCGTAGTCCTGATGACACAGGTTACCCCGCTGCTTAATTTCTTCGACCCAAGAGGGGTAAGCAGACTTTTCCAATAGATCAATGCATTCTAAACCAAGTCTGGACATCTCGGGTACTTCTTTTAAAAATGCTTGGCACAAGGGATTCTGTCGGTTGCTTTGCGCTGTTTTTTCCCATTCACTAAAACGTTTGATGACTGATGCATAATAATGACCCTGTCGACCAAGTTTAGAAGAAACTCGACAATTTGGGGGTGGAACATAACCAGCAGAGTCTAGGTGAAATTGGGCTAATCCCTCCAGTGCGCATGGCAGATCACGGGACAAAGTCAAGTTGCGCCCTTCTATCCATTCATAAAGGACAAAAAGATAACCCTGATACTCAACGTAGTCTTCATTATTGAGGCTAGGAAAGATCTGGGGAACTTTGGCACCTTGAGCAGCCATGTGTTTTTGGGCATAGATTGAGAACATCGCCCGCTCTTTGTTATGACGAAGCCTTTTAAGGCAAAAGGTTTCGCCTTTGGCCTGTATTTTCCAAACCGTCTTAATACCACCGCTTTGGATTAGACTAACTTGGTCAGGTCTTTTGCCATACTCCTGAAGCACAGAAGAAGCAAGATCAAGTAAAGCTGAAGTCACTTGCGATCCTCCTATAACTAGTGATTTACTCTTATATCCTATGAACAGTTTATCTGGATGGTGTAACCAAAACAGAATTTTGTGGCTAAAGATCGGCGCCTGATAGCTGCTTGAAAAACATTGATTCTCCAAGCAATAACCCATTAAAGGTTAAAAATATAAATGTCTATCATGCCGGCGTTTTACCCGAATAGATTTGCACACTTTTTAGAGATAAATCATACATTAAATCAGGATTGAAACTACAAATCTTAAGTGGAGGGATTTTGATGGCCTACGTTGAGGAATATGTTGGCTCAAGGTCGGAGTTTCTGAGGTTTATGCAAGAAGTGTGGAAGAGTTTGAATTCCGGCGGTCTAAATATCGAAGGCAAGACTCTAAGGCTTCCCAAAGATACTGAACTCGAATACAAGATTAAGTATGACTATGATGATGAAGAATATGTTCTTGCCCTTAAAGTAACCTGGCCAAACCCCTCATGGGTTGAACCGGAAGACGTAGAAGAGGAAGAAGAAGAGTAAGTTAGAATATTAACTAACAAAAACAAATAAAATGCGTTAAATGGTGGAAAGCAGAGAATTGATACTGTTTGCTGTGTCAATTCTCTGCTTTTTTATTTGAATCTAAAGACGACCTACAAAAGACGACACTTCTATCATTAAAATAAAAAACATAACTGTGCCATTTTTTAATACCATGAGTGTGGTTGCATCATCCTAAGGCGGAGTAGTATAATTTGGTTATCGTTGTAAGGGTCGAACAAACAATACTATGGGGAAAAGATATGTCAAATCCTGCTGACCAACGTAAAATAAAAGAAATAACTCCTCTAGGTACTGATGTTAATCCAAGCAATAAACGATTGTTTAATAGAGGCATATTGGCCAAGCTGATGCTGCTAACCCTGTTGTGTCTACTGGGCTCTTTATTTCTTCTTCGATATTATTGGCAGCCAATTGGCACCGAGCAAGCACCAATAACCAAGTCTTTTCAAATATTGCCAAATACGTCGTCCAGTCAGATTGCTCAAGCGTTATATCAGGAAGGGCTTATCCGAAATCCGACTGCTTTTCTTATTTATTTACGTTATAGTAGGTCTGACCGCAGTTTAAAAGCCGGTGAATATAATTTATCTAACACCATGAGTACCCAGGAGATAGTTCAGGAATTGTGCCAGGGTGTAGTTAACTATACTAAGGTTACTATTCCCGAGGGTTATACTCTGGCTCAGATAGAAAGCGTCTTGCTGGAAAAAGGCCTGATAGATCAGGAGAGGTTCCGGAAGGTAATTCGGGAAAGCCAATTTACCTTCGATTTTCTCCAAGATTCACTGCCTGGTGAAAACCGCTTGGAAGGTTTTTTATTCCCGGCTACCTATAATATTACTAAGGGAATGACGGAATTAGAGATTGTCGAGATGATGCTCAAGTGTTTCGAACGCAATGTGAATCCAGATATCAGGCAAAAGGCCGCATTACAGGGACTTAGCGTCCTGGAGTTGGTCACCTTGGCTTCGCTTGTGGAAAAAGAGGCACGACTAGCGGAAGAAAGACCGATCATTGCTGGCGTGCTTTTTAATCGTTTGCGCATTAATATGCCTCTGCAGGTTGATGCGACAATTCAATACGCCCTTGGACAGCATCGTGACCGTATTTATTACCAGGATCTGGAGGTTGAATCACCATATAACACCTATCGTAACCTGGGATTACCGCCGGGGCCAATTGCCAGTCCTGGGATGAGTTCGATTGAGGCGGTGCTAAATCCAGCAGTTCATGATTATTATTACTATGTGGCTAAACCCGATGGCTCACACGTTTTTTCCCGCACGCTTGACGAACATAATCAGGCTAAGAGACAGTTGAGGTAAGTTAGGTATAGAGAGAATCTCGGGCAAATCGAGCACTGATAATGATGGTAACATAACATCTCCGTTTTTAATGCAAGTCTCTGCTTAAGTTCGAGAAAAAGGTAAGGATAGAAATGACCAGTTTAACAACATTGGATAATAATTGGTCTAAGCCAGAGTTATTAGCCCCAGCCGGAGATCTGGAGAAACTGCGCATGGCGGTTCTTTATGGGGCCGATGCCGTCTATCTAGGCGGAAAGGGTTTAAGTCTCCGAGCCGGAGCTGGCAATTTTAGTCTTGAAGAAATGGCCGAGGGGGTTGCTTTTGCCCACGCCCGAGGGGTTCGGGTTTACGTGGCCGTGAACATATTTGCCCATAACCGCGACCTGGAAATCATTCCCGGTTATCTGCGTCAATTAAAAGAACTTGGCGTTGACGGATTGATCGTCTCAGATCCCGGCGTGATTGCCCTGGCGCAAGCGACGGTGCCGGATCTGCCTCTTCATCTAAGTACCCAGGCCAATACTATCAATTGGGCAAGCGCTCGCTTTTGGGCAGATCAGGGGATTAAACGGATAATTCTGGGACGGGAGCTAACCTTAGATGAGATTCGGACAATCCGGGACAAAGTTGATATCGAGAATATATCAGCCGAGTTGGAGATTTTCGTCCACGGGGCCATGTGCCTTTCCTATTCAGGCCGCTGTTATTTGAGCCGGTATTTTAACCGCCGGGATGCCAACGAGGGAGATTGTTCGCAACCTTGTCGATGGCGGTATGTCCTGATGGAGGAAAAAAGGCCCGGGCACTATTTGCCAGTTGAGCAGGATGAGCGGGGCACCTATTTACTCAGCTCAAAAGACTTGTGTCTGCTCCCATATCTACCGGAAATAGTCGCCAGCGGCATTGATAGCCTGAAGATCGAAGGCCGGATGAAAAGTGTCCATTATGTAGCCACCGTAGTGCGGGCTTACCGTCAGGCCTTGGATGCCTTTTGGGCGGATCCAGCGGGCTACGTCTTGGACCCGAATTTATTAGCTGAGTTGGATAAGGTTAGTCACCGCGAATACACTTCCGCTTTCTATATGGACGAGGATAAAGCCCGGCAAGAAGCGGACCGGACCATCAGTCTGGATAAAGGGTATGTACGATCCTATGATTTTGTGGGTTTAGTGCTTGACTATGAACCGGCTACTGGAGTGATTCGGGTGGAGCAGAGGGATCCCTTTCGAGTGGGTGATACTCTGGAAATTATTGGGCCTAAGAGTCCGCCCTTTCTCCATAAGGTTGAGGCAATGTGGAATGAAGCCGGCGAGATGATCCAGGTGGCCCGACACCCGCAAGAAAAAGTTACTTTTCAGATAAGCCAGCCGGTTGAACCCTGGTCATTGGTGAGACGGCCTAAGCATTATTCTTAACCAGTGCGTAGTTATTTTCTGATGTCGTTGTTTTCAGAGTAGCTGACTACCCGGAACCGTAAACCTGTCCCCGTGTCCCGTGTCCCACGCAAATAGTTTGGAAAGGTGAGCGGAATGGCCAAAGTATTGCCGCCTGAGCAGGCCGAGGGCTTTCAGATTGTCCTGAAAGTTACCCCGGCTGATATTGATTTTTTAACCCGAGTTATTGAGGGAATGGATGGTATGGGAATGGTGAGCACGGTTGACCCATCCTTAGGCTTGGTAGTGATCTGGGTTACCCCGGATACACGGGATGAGGTCCTGGCTGTTTTAGCTACCTTTCCTAGACCGGTTGAGGTCTTGCGACGATAATAATGAAAATAATGAAGTGCGTTGTTCTCTGAGACAAAGGGCTAGACACGAGGGCACCTCAATGGGGGTGCCCTCAAAGAATTAGTATTGATTTATTCTGGTTATGGTTATTTTACTCTCAGAAAATGTTTCATCTAATAGGCTTTTGTGTGCTGCAAACTATGTTGTTGCCCATTAGCCATGTTTTTTGTTGCCCTTTTTTATATAACCTCATATTTTTTCGCTTAAATTAATATATTTTCGTATAATCCAATGAAAGAGAAAATCTTTAAAAATCAAGGCTTTTTCGGTTCTAACGCTTGCAATTCCTCCATTAGTTTGTTAACGTCAATTCTATGCACTAGAGCAGCCTGCTCTAAGGTCTTACGACCATCACCGCCTCAACAACCGACAGTGATATGATATTTTTTAAAAATGTCGTAGGTCCTAGGATATTTTTTAACGACGTCAATTACCCGCCAATCTGTAGTAATCACCAGATAATTTCCTCCTTTCCAAGTAATGCTTAGTCTTCCTATATTTTTAAGATATTATCAACCGGTCAGATATGTTCAGACTAAAGAGTAAAAGAATTGATCGTTATTGTTGCTGTGTCATGTAACACATCTCCCAGTAATTGAATAAATTATTGTAGAAGTTGGAAGTGCTGCTAAAAAAATAGCAATCGAGGCAGATGAAACCAAACAGGTCATCCTTTCTTGCCTACTACAGCACAACCAGCTTTGCAGAATTATCAAGAAGGAGGATGCGTTAGATGGCTATTACTTGTAACGACCTGACCGGTAATTGTGGAGATTGCTGTACTATTTTTAACAATCCTGAAACTAGAGCAAGGTTTGGAATTCTGAATCAAGAAGCTTTTTGTCATTGCCGGGATATCTGTGCCCATGAGGTCCGTCTCGTTTGTGCTAAACCGGTTGATTTTACCATTCCGATTCCAGCCGTAGCGGACGGTTTGGGGCCCGGTTGCCGTGGAGAAAGGATCCCGTTGAATCCGGATGGCGGTTGTAGTATTGTGGTTACCTGTGCGGATGAGAGACTAGGGGAAAACTGTGACCGGGTATTTATCGATGTCGGACTCCAGATAATCCTGAACACTATCACCGGTACCTTAATGATTCAGCGAAACCTTCCCCTTGAGTGTACAGAGTTTTTTCCTTTCCCGGATGGAAGCCCAGTCAGTGGAGCGGCTCTCAGGGAAAGATTAAGAGAAATTGATGGCTCTTGTATTGTTGTCCAGCTTCAGTGTGAAGTTCTAGATTCTGGTAATCCTCGGGTGCGGGTCTTTGGCAATGTGGTCGATAAACTGTGGAAGGTAGAAAACCTGTGGGTTCAAGCGATACGGCCATATCGTGGAATCACGATTTCACAGAAATTCCCAGAGCCGCATGAGATCGGTCCCTGTCCAATGGTTACCTAAAGCGACATTAGCCGGCAAGCTGGATGTGGATCGGAATTGACAGATATTGGCCAGTTAATCTAGCTTTTTGAATAATAAACAGCAATAATTGAGAATAAATGCGAGCGGACCTTTAATGGCCCGCTCTTGTCGATAATCACGGTCGTGATACAAAATGATCTATCCGGCTCCCGATATGCTACAATAAATCTTGTCGGGAGCCATAAAAGAGTCGTTGTGAATAAGTACATGCTAACTTTAAGGAAAAGATTATGGATTAGTTGGCTGTCGAAGAAAGGTATAATTTTTCTAAGGAAGTGATTCATTTGATTAAACTGATTGAGGTGATCACCCTGGCGATTGAAGCAGAAAGGGCCAGTAAAGAACAATATCATCAGTATGCCGGCGAAGCGACAGATCCAGAGGTGAGATTAATGTTTGAACAATTAGCCCGGGACGAAGAAAGACACGAAAAACAACTGCTTGAGAAACTTCGCGCCCTTAAACTTCTGTATTTAGAAGACTGACCCAAGCTACCTGGCCAACCGATTAAGGTTAATTGGATAAAGTGAAGAATCTCTTCGGTTATCGCAAAACGAGCAAGATCTAAAAGAGAAGGCCGCTACTTAAAACAGCCATCAGGGCCAATAAAGCAATTATAACGGCTGTTGACAGGGCTAGACCTTTCGTGAAGCGACGTTCATGAGCCAGTTGATGAGTGCAGATGACCGAAACCCCGGCAAATGCGCAGGCAACTAAGAAGGTCAGCGGTCCGGGGATGCGATCAAAAATTACCGGGTCACTCTGGTACTTCCAGAAGGAAAAAGAATAATAGGCAATGACAATGAATTCAACAAAACCGGCAGCTACCTGGAGAGAGAGACTTTTTTCCTGCAAAGCGGTATTTTGGTCCATAATTTTTTTAAATTGATGTTGCAGTTCGACGCTTTCCTTGCTTCGGAGTAGATCGACCTGAGTTCGAATTACCTCAATCGCCGCTTTAATTTCACCCATAATCAGGTTTACCCGTTCACTGGCCTGGATGACCTCCCTGGTTGTATTCTTACACACTGCCAAATAGTCCTGCAGGTTGACCTGAACCCTGCCTCCATATATCCGGCGCGCCTCTCTGGTAACCAGGATTAGAGAATTGTCCAGAATTCCCTGGCTTTCGCGCAATAAACGGTAATAGCTGGCTAGAATCCCGTAATTCTTAGAAAGATGTTCGATTTCTATCTCCAGAACATCGGTCAACGGTTGATTATTCCTGACCGCATTACTGCTGAGTAATATCTGGGAGACTGTCTGCTCAATGGCATCCGCCTCATTGATTATTTGGCTTGTCCGCTGACGAATGTATCGCATTTTGGCATTATGAATAAATATTTTTTTATCCATCAGCGGGAGAAACCTTCTTAAACCGGTTAAACCCTCTCCAATTTGAAGGGTGGTATTTACCGAATAATAATGTCGCTCCTCATCATTGAGGGTCTTCACAAAGTGCAATGGACCAAATAGTGAGTCGGTTTCAATTACTTCTTGATGAACAATTTCCGTTGAATCCAGCCAATTATCAGAAACCAGGATAATGGTTTCTCCCAATCGTGCTTTAGGATCATCAATCAGCGTGACTGTGGCGATGACCGTTGCTTCTAATTCGGTGATGGCTGTTTGAAAACCTTCTTCGGTTTCCCGGAGCATTTCAAGAATTAGATAATTGCCGTATATAAAAACAGAGTAGTCCAGATTGTCAACTTGAACCTGGTCAATAAGTAGAGGTAACGAATTTAATAAAGTAAGTTTGTTTGCTGATACTCGAAATTCCTGACCAGTTAATTGTTTCCATAAATTTTGGACAATTTTTAAATCGCTCAGTAAAAAATAAGTGTAGTAGAGTAATTTTTTATTGTTTATTTTCTTCACCTTCTTTCTTTTGCTCAAGTGCTTATAAATTTAGATTATGGATGTTCAGCGAAGCTGGAGGAGTTCACTTTTGCTGCGAATTATTTGATTATCTAACTATGATCGTAAATAATTGGACTGTTAACATTATCTACCATCTTTGATATAATTACCACATTTTTCTTTGATTTAAATCTATCGAGAAAGGATACAAATCCGGCGTCATAAGCCGAAAACAATCAATCAGCCCAAGGGATTCGGATTGCGTCATTAGCGAACATGAATCCCTTGGGCCTAAAGCTTAACCAATAGTACAAAACCTTACCTTTTGGCTCACTGGCACTGGCATTGAACATCACATTACTTTTGGTCATTGGCTCCGTCATATTTTTGGACATGATACTCCGTCTATTGCTGGACATTAGGGGATGGCTGTAACATCATTAATTATCGGGTCGAGTGTCAGTGTCATCGCTTTCGATAATTTTTAGACTTTTTGGTTTATCGGCTTGTTGCACATAATAATAAGCAGTAGCATTATTTGGTATAGATTCAGTTTGGTTATCAGTTATAATCGTGGGTCTGTGCTTCCAAAGAGCAACTGGTGACCTAGAAGTAATAATAGGAGTATCCGAAGGTATCGCTTGCCCTTCCTCTTCTTGTTGAACGAGATCTGCTATAGTTAGTTTATTCAGCTCAGGTAAACTGTTTTCGATTACCTGGAGACGAGAGACCAGGTTAGCCAGCAAGTCATCGTATTTAGTTTGTTTATCTGGATCAGGTAAACTGTTTTCGATTACCTGGAGGCGAGTGCTCAGGTTGACTAAGTCTTCGGTTTTAGCTCTTTTATCAAGCTCGCTCAAGACAAATTCAAGTGATTGAAAGCGGCCAATCATTTCTTCTAGCGGCTTAATCAGGCTAGCTTTTATTTCCAGGGTTTGGAGACGAGCGTTTATATCTTCAAGCAGACCTTCATTGTTTTTTTTGTTTATTTCCGTTAGTTCTTGCTCTACAGATTGGAGGCGAGATACCAAATTTTGCAGTAATTCGTAAACTTTCCTTTTTTCTAGTTCCTGCTCTACGTTCCAGCTTCGATTTTTAACGTATTCCGCTTGATCGCCGGTTAACAAGCCCTGTATTTGATCCAATTTAATCGTATCAGGGAGCAAGTAGATTTTTGTATCTTCTGTTTGATAAACTAAGTTTTCATTATTTAATAATTCATCAAGTTCGGAAATGTCTAGAGGCGGCTCACTTGTTGCGGGCATTTGATGGGCAATTTCTTCTAGGTTTGATTTCGACTTTTTTATCTGCTTTTTGTTTATATCTTTTTTGTTGATATCTTTTTTGCCTCTGGGTTGGGCTTGCTTGTTATTTGGCGTCTTACGGT
>JAAZDI010000199.1 GCA_012512295.1 Syntrophomonadaceae bacterium | reverse complement strand
TAAAAAAGCCTGAAGTTTTTCGGCCATGGCTCCGCTCAGGTTAGCCGCAGCCGCCACAGTGGCCTCATAAAAGCTGCCTTCGCGATGGACGGCCCTGATTTGGGCTAACTCGTCGGCGTTAAGACCTACCAGTGGTGATCGGAGCACGGCCACTAAAGGAATGTCTTGCCGGGGGTTATCAATGATTTGCAGGACCGACAGGATGGTCTCCACCTCTCCAGCCCCAAAGTACCCGGTGCCCAGTTCGGCATAGACCGGGATCCCCTGACGCCTGAATTCTTCCAAATAGACATTGGCCACTCCCCGGGTTGCCCGCATCAGGATCGCCACATCTCGAAAGGTGACCGGCCGGTACTTTTCTGCTTTCGGATCCCAGATCAAGTCTCCCTGCCCTACTAGTCGGCTGATTTGCCGGGCAATTACCCGCGCCTCCAAATCGGCTATCTCCAACTGCTCCTCCGCTTCCAATTGGGTTAGGGCTGCTGTTTCTTCAGCTACTCCCTCATTTTCATCAGCTAATTCGTCAAACTCGTTCTTGGTATTCATCTCCAAGCTGGTGATATGCTCAATTGCTCCGAGTTCTCTAGCTTCTCTAGATTTGCCATTACCTTTAGAACCTTTATCTTCTCCGTTTTCTCCAGATTTTAAAGCTCCTAAGGATTTTCCAACTCCCTCAGCTTCGGGGAAATCTGTCAACTCATCTTCCCGCTCAATCAGGAAGACATCTATGGTCGGTGAGAGTGACGTCCCACCCGCCGGCACCGAGGGAACCGCCAGGCCGCAGACTAATTCCGCCGCTTGGTCATAGGCCAGTTCCCCTACGCTGGGAGTCATGATCTGCCGAAAAAAGAAATTAACCCCATCCACAATCGCCTGGCTGCTGCGGAAATTCTCCCGCAGGTTGATTCGCCGTTCTCTCTGGCCTTGCTCGACGGAAAACTGTTGGTATTTAGTTAAAAACAATCCGGGGTCCGCTAGCCGAAAACGGTAAATGCTCTGTTTGACGTCGCCAACCATAAACAGGTTAGGCTGTTGGGACCGTTGCCGGGAAACCAGTTGCAAAATGGCTTCCTGAACCGCATTAATATCCTGATATTCATCAACCAGGACCTCAACAAACCGGGCCTGCAGTTCCTCGGCCACCAGGGAGGGCTTTAGTTCCCCGGGTGAAGCTCCCTCTTGGAGCAGAATCTGCAAGCAGTAGTGTTCTAAATCGTTAAAATCAACAATTCCCCGTTTGTTTTTCGCTTGACGATAATTTTCGCCGAACTCCAAAACGAGCTGCACCAAGGTCCGCATCAATGGAGCAACCTGCTGCAAATCATTTAACTGCTCAGCCGGACTCTGGGCGAAGTAGGTTTTTTGCAGACCGGCAATCTGGTTTTTAGCCTTATCCCGCAGGTTTTTGACCTGTTCCTGAATGACCGGGTTAATCGCATCCTTTTTTCGAACAGGCTTCAACCGGCCAAACTGAACCCCTTGGAAGCGTTGGGACAGTTCCTCCCACGTCCCGGAGCAGGCGGCTAACAGACCTTGAACCTGATCCAGGTCAGCGTAAAGGGTATCGAGATAGGCCAGGGGACCCTGCGGCCGGGCACAGAGATCAATGGCTTGGACTAAACTCTGGCGGCACCCGGTCAGGTGTAAAGCGATATTCTGCTTAAGCTTGGCGCACCAGGCAAAATCATCCAAAGTCCCCTGTTCGGCTATGGCCAATTGGTCAACGGCTTGCTGCAGCCACTGCTCAGGCCATGGGGTGCTGCGGGCAAATCGGTACAGATTTAGAATCAGCTCAATTAATCCCGCGTCATCGCGTTCGCCTCCGTAGCAATCAACCAGGGTCAGAAAAGCCTCGTTGTTAGTTTCATTGTTATTGTCCTGATATTTTGCTTCCAGCAGATCCTCCAACACCTCTAACTGCAGAAGCCCGACTTCGCCGTCATCAGCCACCCGAAAACCGGGATCCAGCTCCAGCCGGTAAAAATGCTGGCGCAGGACCTCCAGACAAAAAGAGTGCAGCGTAGCGATCGAGGCGTGGTTCAGCAGGGTCAACTGCCGGCGCAGGTGCCGGTCCGTAGGATTGGCGTTTAATTCCCGGGTCAGTTCACGACCGATCTTTTCCCGCATTTGCGCGGCCGCGGCGTTGGTGAAGGTGACAACCAGCAACCGATCAACATCAATCGGGTTTTCCCGGTCTTTGAGGTAACTGATAATCCGTTCCACCAGGACCGAGGTTTTCCCGGCCCCGGCTGCAGCAGCAACTAACAGGTTACCGCCCCGGGCAGCAATCGCCTCTTTTTGCCGGGGGGTCCACCGCTCCTTACTCAAGACTGATCACCTTCCTTACCAAGCTGTTCCCATAGTTCCTTGTCTGTCAGGTCGCGCAGGTTGCGATAACGGTTGCCGATTAGCGGATCAAACTGACAAATCGGCCGGAATCGGCAATAGGTACATGCTCGTTGTTTTTTAAGCTGATAGGGTTCCAAGGCCACCTCACCAGCCAGGATCGCTTGCCCTGCCTCCAGTAAGGCCCGGCGCAGGTGCTGCCGCAGGAGTTTAAACTGTTCCCGGCTAATGACCGCTGAACGGCTGGTGAAGTTACCATCTTTTTTGAACCCCAC
>JAAZDI010000198.1 GCA_012512295.1 Syntrophomonadaceae bacterium | reverse complement strand
TTACCGGAGGTATGTCGGTCGACGCCGATGATGCAACCCCTCAGGGAATAAAAGACACCGGGGCTGAAGTTGTTTTTTATGGAGCACCGATTCTGCCCGGTTCTCAGTTTATGCTGGCCTATCAGGGCCAGGTACCCATATGTGGCGTGCCTGCAGGAGCTTTGTTCAGTCGGATAACTACCCTGGATCTTTTGTTGCCTCGCCTATTCGCCGAAGATATCATCAATCGTTCGGATATTGTGGCGATGGGTCATGGCGGTTTGTGCGGAGGGTGCCAAATTTGTCATTTTCCCCAGTGTCCTTTCGGGAAAACTACCTACTTTACGAATGGAGGATCTACCGATGTCAATTAATATAAGTTTAGAAGAGGCCCAGGAACGAGTTCTCAACCATACCTCACGCTTGGCCCCTGAATCCGTACCTATTTTAGAGGCCTTGGGACGAGTCAGCGCAGAAGACTTATATGCGGATAGTGATCTTCCAGCCGTTCAACAGTCAGCCGTGGATGGTTACGCCGTTGCCAGTGCCGGTGAAGGGGGAATGGATAAGTATTACATTGTGGGGCATCTTTGTCTGGGAGATAATCCCCAGGTGCCGCTGAAGCCGGGTCAAGCCATGGGGGTTTTGACCGGCGGCAATTTGCCGTCCGGAACGATAGCGGTTGTTCCGCATGAAAAGGTGCAAATTCAGGATGATTATCTTGAAGCCATGGAAGTAATCAAAGCCGGTAATAATATCAAGCAAGCTGGCGAAGATTATGTTCAGGGTGATCTGCTGGTAGCTCGCGGTTCAGTAATCAGTCCGGGCCACATCGGTTTACTGGCCGCCTATGGGAAGGAGAGTATTTGCGTTTACCGCAAACCGCGGGTGGCAGTGCTTTGCCTGAGCAGGCATGTTATTCCCTGGCAATTGAAACCTGAGCCAGGACAAATAAGAGATAGTAATGGTCCGCTGCTATCAGCTTTGGTGAGGCAGGATGGCGGCTTGCTTGTTGCGGCTAAAACAGTGGGAAAAGATGAGACTTCAGTTAAAACAGTCGCTTTGGATTTACTCCAACAAGCAGATATCTTGATCATTACCGGCGGGACATATACCAAGGGTGATAGTGAAGCCCGCTTGTTGATGGAGGACTTAGGAGCGGAAATACTGTACTGGGATGTACCAATCCAACCAGGAAGCCATACGGGAGCCTCTGTTTTGAATTCCCGCTTGCTTTTTGCTCTATCGGGAAATCCCGGAGCTTGTGCGGTGGGATACCAACTTTTTGTGGTGCCGGCTTTGCTGGCCATGCAGGGATTAACACCACGTTTACAGTGTCTAAAGGCCAGATGTTCAAATGGTTTTGCCAAAAAAGCGGGTTCCCGGCGCTTTGTCCGGGGTCGCGTCAGTTGGGATGAACAGGGTTGGGAAGTAACCGTCCTACCTGGTCAAAAACCGAGTATGCTCCGTTCACTGGTTAATTGTAATGCCTTAATTGACATACCGGCCAATAGCCCGCCGGTCGAAATTGGGCAGGAGGTGTCAATCTTACTACTTGCTGGGATGGAGAGGAATAAATAGTGACTGATTTTAATGCTACTGCGGATTTTCGGACCGCCCATCGTTTGGTTCAAAGGTGGAGCAAGGAAGGCAAAGAAGAAAAATTTTTGGACTGTTTGGTAAGGGAGTTCAAAGCAACTATTTATCTGAACGAACAAGAAGTGGTTACGCTATTATGCACTCCGGAATTTTTAGAGGATTTAGCTGTCGGGTTTTTGGTTTTTGAAGGAATATTAAGGAACAGAGAAGAACTGGAATCAGTTTTGGCGGACTATGACCAGGGCCGGATTTGGGTAAAGAGTCGAGCCTCTCATTGCCTGGCGGAAAAGACCTTGATGCAGCGGTATATTGCTGCCGGAGGTGGCAGGGGCACCAGTTTTGATAGTTTAAAGAATGTTCAAAACTGTAAGCCGATAAACTCCAAGCTCTTAATCGCCCCAACCCAGGTTTTGGCGAGAATGCAAGAACTACAGACTCGTTCAAAACTGTTTCAAACTACCGGGGGAGTGCATAGTGCCTTGCTTGCTTCCAACCAGCAAGTAATCTTATACCGCGAGGATATTGGAAGGCATAATGCAGTTGATAAGATCCTGGGTTATTGCTTCCGTCAGGGTATCGCGGTGGATGAATTGGTTTTGTTCACCAGTGGCCGTTTATCTTCTGAGATGCTGTTAAAGGCAGCCAGGGGCGGAATTCCAATTCTGGTATCCCGTTCTGCACCAACTAATCTGGCAGTGGAGTTGGCAGAGCAACTTGGAGTGACATTAGTCGGATTTACCCGAGAGGGTTGTTTTAATGTTTACTGTCATTCAGAGCGGATTGGATAGTGAATTGCTGCCTATCAGTTATTCAAGCGTTTTGTTTATTGAGGTGGGGCGATATGCTAGATAATCATAAAGTCGAGCGTTCAGTTCCTTTATTATCTGTGGTTGGCGTCTCGAATTCCGGCAAAAGCACGGTGCTGGTAAAATTGGTTCAGGCTCTGAAGGATCGGGGATACCGGGTGGCGGTAATCAAGCATTCCTGCGGCTTTGAAGTGGACCAGCCCGGAAAAGATAGTTGGCGTTACCAGGAAGTGGGGGCCGGACCGGTGGTCCTGGCCGGGCCAAAAAAGATAGTAGTCTTTAAACCTTGTGAAGAAGAATGTGAGCCAGAAGTGATTGCCCGCAGTCTTGATGATGTGGACCTGGTAATTACAGAGGGGTATAAGACAGGTAGACGGCCTAAAATTGAGGTCTTTCGTGAGCAGAATTCCAGTGATTTGATCTGTAAGCCGGAGGAACTGCTAGCAGTGGTTAGTGATACTCGGCGTGATTGGGGGGTTCCAGTTTTTCATCTAGAAGATATCCCGGGGTTGGCTGATTTTGTGGAAACTAAATTCTTGAAATTGAGTCTTCGGGATGAGTAGATTGCGAAACATAAGGCCTGGATCGGTGAGCCAGGCTTTATGTTTCGGCAATAATGTTGCCGGTTTCCGTAAGATCATAGCCGCCGATGCCTTCCATTTCCAGCTTGAATTCGCGGGACCGCAGGATATCGAGAGCCGCTGTAAAAGGGGCTTTATTTAAATTCTCTTTTTTGATGACCAAATCATACTTTTCTGGTTGGAGTGGGATAAAATCAATATCTTTCACCTGCAGGCTGGCTTTCTCGTTGCCGATCCCTAAGTCGGCCTCGCCGCGGGCGACAGCACTGGCAACGGCCAGATGGGAGGAGTATTCGCGTTCGTATCCTCTGATGGTTTTTGATAAGATGCCCAGCTTCCTCAGGTGCTCATCCAGCAAGACCCTCACACCGCTGCCCTTTTCTCTATTAATGATGGCAAGGTCCTGGCGCTTTAAATCTTCCCAGGAGTGGACCCCCTTGGGATTTCCCTTTCTGACGTAGAAGCCCTGGATGCGGCCGGCAAGACGAATAATAACAGCCGGAATGCCTGGCAGCATTCTCCTGACGTATGGGATGTTGTATTCTCCGGTATCGCTGTCCCACAAATGAGCGGTTGCCATTTGCACTCGGTCCTGGTAGAGGGCATAAAGCCCATTATAGCTCCCTTCATGAGAGCGTAGAGCCTCTATGCCGTTGGGATGATTTTTTAGATGTCTCGCCAAAACATCCAATAAGATATCCTGACCGCTGATAATAAAACCGCGGTTTTTGGGGGCTTTTTCATAAGTTGTATTTTGGTTAAGATTGACTATATGCTTTTTTGTTCTATTTTTGTAGTTTTCGACATCCTTCAGGTCAACCCTGATTTTTTTTCCCACCTTGTACGCATTCAGTTCTCCTCGTTTAATTAGCTCATAAACCGTGTTTTTGGCGATTTTTAAAATATCAGCAACTTCTTGGGGAGTTAAAGCCGAATTGTTTGTCATTTTAACTCTCCTTTTTATATTAATATTATAAAAATAATAAAAGTTTATATAGTATCACATTACAGAACTAGATAGATTATAGCATTATTTATGAGCTGGACACAAATTTAAGTATTCTGTTAATGACAATTGACCTTCTAATCAGGCATTTATCATTGATTTACCCAAAAACAATGCTTATAATATATAAAGCTATATAACGTTATATAAATAAAGTTAAATGTAACAGTTTGTATAGCTATAGAGAGTCTTATAACGGTA
This sequence comes from Syntrophomonadaceae bacterium, assembly GCA_012512295.1. Lineage (GTDB taxonomy): Bacteria > Bacillota > Ch66 > Ch66 > Ch109 > JAAZDI01. The sequence goes on along the minus strand of JAAZDI010000198.1, from coordinate 3,665 downwards.
CGTTCTATTTCAAAGAAGAACAAAAGGAGGAGAAATTGTGAAAAAGGTTATCACTGGTTTAATTCTACTTATGTTTATCAGCACTCTCTTAGTAGGTTGCGGCATTAAGGAGCAAGTAAAACCGGCTGAACTGACGGTATCTGTTGCCGCAAGTCTTACAGATGCAATGGAAGAAATCAAATCCATTTACGCCCAGGAAAAACCAGAGGTCACAATTACCTATAACTTTGGCGGCTCCGGTGCTCTCCAGCAACAGATAGAACAGGGAGCACCAGTTGATCTGTTTATTTCGGCGGCGACCAAAAACATGGATGCGCTGGAGAGCAAAGGGCTGCTCGTTGATGGAACAAGAAAAGATTTATTGTTAAATGAAGTTGTCTTAATTGTCCCTAAGAACTCAGCAGCGATTACTGACTTTAAGGACTTAACCAGTGATCAAATAAAAAGGCTCGCCCTCGGCGAACCGGCTTCTGTGCCAGCCGGTAAATATGGTCAAGAAATCCTCGCCGCACTTGGAATCTGGGATCAGGTTAAAGATAAAACAGTCTACGCCAAGGATGTTCGCCAGGTACTTAACTATGTAGAGACAGAAAGCACTGAAGCGGGAATTGTCTACCAGACTGATGCCAAGATTTCGGATAAAGTGAAAGTAGTGGCGCAAGCTCCAAGCGGAAGCCACACCCCGGTCGTCTATCCGCTGGCCCTGATTAAAGGCAGCAAAAACACAACCGTAGCCCAAGAGTTTTCTGATTTCCTGGTGAGTGATAAAGCCAGGGCTGTTTTTGAAAAATATGGCTTTGTGATGGCGAAATAATGATTTCCGGGCAAGATTTTATGCCGTTATGGATATCCTTAAAAACAGCGTTAACGGCAACCTTTATTACCTTTTTTCTTGGAATTGCTGCGGCACGTTGGATGTTCAAATACCAGGGAAAATTTAAGACCCTGCTGGATGGATTGTTTATTTTGCCATTGGTCCTACCACCAACGGTAGTAGGATTTTGTCTGTTGCTAATTTTCGGAAAAAATGGTCCTATTGGCAGCTTGCTTCATGCCATGGGCACGACAATAATCTTTTCCTGGACGGCGACAGTAGTGGCAGCCACTGTTGTCGCGTTTCCTTTAATGTATCAAGCAGCTCGCGCGGCGTTTGAACAGATTGAGCCAAACCTTGAGGACGCGGCCCGGACCCTGGGTGCTACCGAATGGACTGTCTTTTGGAAAATTACCGTGCCCTTGGCCTGGCCCGGCATTGCTGCTGGTACGGTTCTGGCGTTTGCCCGTTCCTTAGGGGAATTTGGGGCTACTCTGATGTTAGCCGGTAACATTCCCGGAAAAACTCAAACCATACCCATCGCTATTTATTTTGCTGTTGAGGGCGGTCAGAGTGAAAAAGCCATGTTCTGGGTTTTTATAGTTATGGTTATCTCTTTTACGTCGCTTTATCTATTAAATCTCTGGAAAAAAACGGGTAATAAGAAATAACAGCAGAATAAAGCATAACGCACGGTCAGGGGATAAAAATGGGATTGTATATAGATATAATTAAAAAGTTAGCCGGGTTCAGATTACAGGTCAAGCTATCTTGCGAGCAAGACATTATTGGTGTATTAGGGGCTTCCGGCGCGGGAAAAAGTATGCTTTTGAAATGTATTGCCGGCTTGATCACGCCTGACGAGGGTAAAATAATTTTGAATGGTCGAACCTTTTTTGACTCTGCCCAAAAAATCAATTTGCCGCCAAAAGACAGAAGGACCGGTTTTTTATTTCAAAATTATGCGCTGTTCCCGCATATGACGATTGCCGAAAATATCGCTTTTAGTTTAAGTGATTTATCTAAATCAGCAAAAAACAAACGGGTAGCCGAGTTAATGGAACGGTTCCGCTTAACCGATTTAGCAGATATGGAAAAACGATATCCAGCTCAAATCTCAGGTGGGCAGCAGCAACGCGTTGCCCTAGCGCGAGCGATGGCAGTTGAACCGGAGATTCTGTTGCTGGATGAGCCTTTTTCAGCCTTAGATGATACCCTGAGGATTCACATGATGAAAGAAATGCTGGCCTATCTCAAAGAATTCCAAGGATGCACTTTGTATATTACCCATAATATAGAAGAAGCGTATCGCCTGTGCAACCGCATTGCGATCATAAACAATGGCAGCCTGGAGGCGTTTGGCCTAAAGCGAGATCTATTTCAGACCCCGGTCTCATTTGCCACCGCCAAAATCACGGGATGTAAAAATATTTCACCGGCTATTCAGAAATCGTCGCATACCCTAGAAGTGCCTGATTGGGGGGGGATCCAGGTCAAAACCAAAATGAACATTGAAAGCGGAAAAGGATTCGTTGGGATCAGAGCAAATCATATAAAATTGGCGGATGATAGTACTCAGGAGAACTGCTTTTCGGTCTGGATCGCCGATGAAAGCGAAGCCCCCTTTCGCACGACTCTTTTTCTCAAAATCGGGTCCAAACCATGTCGATTAGATGATTATCATCTTCAATGGGAAGTTAGTCATGATCAAAGAAATGCGATCAGACAATTGACACAGCCAATCAGAATATATATGCCGCCAGGGCAGGTCTTTTTTGTTCAAAACTAGGGGTTAAGTCAAAAGGTCAGTTAAGGTAATCACCGACAGCTCAGAAAAGTAACTAAAACGAAGACGACTTATCCAACTGATGATGCTATACCCCCTGCTGACCTTTGTTGATACGCATGCTGAATCGCGAATACTACCGGATCTTTTATAACTTAACAATTTGAGGGCGGCTATTTGTTCTTGTTGTACCTTTAATCTGGATAAGGAGGTAACATTTTGTTTATAACAGAAGAAATGATTACCCGGTTAATAAAAGAAGATATACCCTACATTGATCTGACAACATATGTATTGGGTATCGGGAGTCAAAAAGGAACCATTGAGTTTACTTCAAGAGAAAATGCAGTGATTAGCGGAACTGAGTTTGTCGCGAAGGTATTGAAAAAATTAGGGATCAGTATTATAAATATTCTTCCTTCGGGTACGAGGGTACAGGCCGGAGATGTTCTTGCAGAAGCGCAAGGCTCAGCGGAAAGTCTCCATATGGCCTGGAAAATATGTATGAATATACTTGAATACTGCTCTGGAATTGCTACAAGGACAAGAAAGTTAGTCGATATGGCAAAGGCGATAAATCCTAAAATTGAAGTAGTTACAACCCGCAAAATATTTCCTGGTACTAAAGAGCTTTCAATTAAAGCCGTTTTAGACGGAGGTGCTTTGCCGCATAGGCTTGGATTGTCGGAAACGATCTTAATTTTCAAACAGCATACTTCATTTCTTGGCGGAATTGATGGATTGTTAAGCAAATTGGCTGAGATTAAAGCCAAAAACTGCGAAAAGAAAATAACAGTTGAGGTTGAGCGCAAAGAGGATGCGTTTAAGCTATGTAAAGCTGGAGTAGATGCAATTCAATTTGATAAGTTTTCACCAGAAGAGCTGAAGGTAATTGTAAAACAGATAAGAGAGATTAATCCGGGAATAACATTAATTGGTACTGGCGGAATTAACGCCGAAAACGTTGAGCAGTATGCGGCGACCGGTGTTGATACAATCAATACAACGTGGGTTTATTATGGAAAGCCTGTTGATATCGGTGTAGAAATAAGAATGGCCTAAGTG
>JAAZDI010000197.1 GCA_012512295.1 Syntrophomonadaceae bacterium | reverse complement strand
AATAGAAGCTTCATACTGTTGTGCCATTTCATAATATACTTCGGCGAGACTTGTCTGTGGCATTTCCGGCATGACATTAAATAAGCTGACCGCACTTTCGGGTCCGAACGGGATCAGCAGCTTTATAATCAGCGCAAACCAAATAAGATAATGCCATCTTCCATTCAATTCATCCTTTAATATGCTTTTGAAAGACGGTAATTGCTTGAACTGAGATATTATACAAGCGTTTTTTCGTGAACTCGTTCAGCTTCGCTGAACGAGTTCACTTACCTAGTTCATTCCAAAACATCTCAGCTTCTTGAAGTTCTACCATTGAATTCGGTTTGTCTTTAACCATTAACCAACCCTTAAGCCTAGTCAGGTTCCGGTTAATACTGTTTATATCGTCCCTTTCAACGCTATACTGTATTCTAGGTATGACCATCCTCCAAGCACTTTCCAGTTTTTCACAATCGATTTCCGCCTGATCCCAACTCTCACTCATTACATCCTCACGGACCTTGGCCAAATAAGCCGGCACGTTGTCCATCTCACCGCGGGGTTGCTTTAAGTATTGGCCACCAGCTAAAAAAAAGATAAAAACGGCTAAAGCCACTAAAGGGATTAAATGTCGAATTAGCGTCCTAATAAAATCACCCCTCTATTAAACTCCACCTTAATGGTAGTCACTAATATCGGTTAAATTCTTAACCCGATCTTTGTAGGCATCAATGTATAAGTCACCATTTGTATTCAAGCTGGCAATAAAGATCTCTGATGGGTCATTAAAGCCCAATTTTCGTAGTTGGGCTTCTAGCCAAGGACGGTCCAGGTTAACCTGTTGCAGGTTCTGCTCCACTACCACTCCATCATAGATCAACTCACTGCTAATCCCTTTATAATTGGTAGGCAGGTTAAGATCATTGGCCGTCACCGGTTGATATTGCGACTTCTTTAACACCGACAGCTGACCGTTGGTCTCCAATACTGCAAACTCTACCTCAGATAAATCAAAGACTCCTTTAGTCCGTAATTGCTCTAGAAGGTCCGCGACCCTAAACCTCATTTTTTTCAAGACATCTTCCATTATTTGTCCGTTCATGATTACGACTGTGGGCTCCCCATCGATATACTTTGAAGCATATCGCCACTTTAGGGTAATCCATTGCAACACGAAAACTGCCCCGGTCCAGGTAATTAACCCTACCAGTTGCGGCCAGGCCCTTGCTGTCAAATCCGTGGTCATGGTGGCCGCAATTGAGCCGATAGTAATCCCCAAAATATAGTCGAAATAGGTAAGCTGGCTTAATTGCTGCTTTCCCAATACCCGGGTAAAAATAAGGAGGGTAATGAAAGCGATCACGCCTCTGACTACAACTACCAGTGCCTCATTCAGCAGACTCACCTCATTGTTTTTTTCTATTATGGCTTGGTTTAAAGTACGTTATGTAATAATTAAACCGCAGGATGCCATGACCTGACACATAATTGTGTTCATTTAGTGATCCTAAAACAATATTTATGCCAATGCTTTATTTGAAGTAAAGCCGCCCCTTTGAAGAGCGGCCTTCTTAACCTAATTATCAGTCATTAAATCGACTTAACTGGTCAAGAAAATAGGTTTGGTGTGAATCACGATACTCCATGGCCATCTGACTCATAGGATCCTGGCGCGCAGGATACCAATTATTGTTAATTGATAAACCCGAGAGTCTGATATGATCATTGGCGTTCGCCACTAGTTCTCCACTCCAGTTTCAATGACTAATCCTTCTACATGCCGTTTGCTCATTAGCTTTCGCTTTTTCCGGTTTTCTTTGCTTTCAAAGACAATATCCAGGTCGTAATCTTCGGGATACAGATCCTTGGCCTCAATGTAGAGGCTTAGTCTTTTTTTATTAACCTTAATTTTCTTTTTCATCACCATGACCACTACTTCCCCCCGACTGTTTTCCGGCTCATAAACAATGCCGATGCGGTTCAGGCTGCTGATAAACACGCAGTCTCCCTGCTTAAAATCAGATCGCTGGTTTTCAGCTCTTCTTAACTTTTCCCGCTGAAGAGTATTGACCATCAGTTCTTGCTTCTGCTGGACCAAATGAACGTGATCCTCAACAATTTCCTTGTTGAGCAACGGTTGCCCTTGAATCGAATCATCATACAGATACTCCTTCTTTTCCCGATAGGTTATCTCATGGGCCCGTTCGATAATTCGTCTGTCTATCCCCAACCTTAAAGCAATCAGGAAGGCATTGCTTTCTCCCGGTTGCCCAATTCTCAACCGATACAACGGTTTTAGGGAATTAAGGTCGAATTCCATACAACCGTTTATAAAGCCCTCGCTTTTCCTGGCAAACTCCTTAATCTCACTGAAATGAGTGGTGGCCACGATGGTAGCCTGCTTATTGAAAACCTCCTCCAGCACGGCGATGGCAAAACCCATTCCTTCTCCTGGTTCAGTCCCGGCCCCCAATTCATCCATCAGCACCAGCGAGTGAGCATCCGCGCACTCAATAATCGTGGCAATGTTTTGCACGTGGCCGGAAAAAGTACTTAAAGACTGTTCAATGCTTTGCCCATCCCCGATGTCAGCCAGAATATCCGCAAAAAGCGCAAACTCACTGCCAGCGTCAACCGGCACTGGCAGACCCGACTGAACCATTAGAGTCAGCAGACCTACCGTCTTCAAGGCGACGGTTTTCCCGCCAGTGTTCGGCCCGGTTATAACCAAAGCCCGGTAGTCCTCCCCTATCTGAAAATCAAGAGGCACAGCCTTACTTCCCAGAAGAGGGTGCCGGCCACCTTTGATCCTGATTATATTCCGGGTATTTATGGTGACCGGACCGCAGTTCAATGCTTTACTATACTTAGCCTTGGCAAAAACAAAATCATAATGGACCATGGCCTCCATATTAATTGAGATTTCCTGGCTGCTTGCGGCGACCATTTCCGTCAAACCGGAGAGAATTCGGATCACTTCGTTTTCTTCTTCCAGTTTTAAGAGATTGAGTTCCTCCTGCAACCGGGCAATAGCGGCCGGTTCGATAAACAGGGTGGCGCCGCTGGAGGATATGTCCAGAACATTTCCGGCCAAGCTGTTCTTGTATTCTCTTTTTACTGGAATCACGTACCGCCCGTTGCGCTGGCTCACCAAGGCTTCCTGAATGATGCCGGCATACCTCGAGGAAGATAAAATGCTGTTCAGCTTTTGCTTGATCCGATCGGTTGTGATGGCGATCTTTTTTCTGATTCGGCTTAACTCAGGGGTGGCTCGATCATCAACGACTCCGTTAGTGATACACCGATCGATTTCATCCGCCAGTTCAGTTAACTCATGCATGGATGAGGCGTAGGAAGTCACGGTCGGGGCCACCGTCTCCATTGATAGCATAAACTTTTTCAAGCGTTTCACGATCAGGAGCAGGTCCTTAACGGCAACTAGTTCATCCGGCGCCAGGATCATTCCCTTCCCTATTTTGGTGGCAATTCCGTCAAGCCCCTCCAAGGATGCTAGCGGAATGCTCATAGTAATATCAACAATCCGTCTCGCTTCCGTGGTTTCCAGCATCCAAGCTTCGATAGCCGCCTGATTAATTGACGGCTGAAGCTGATCAAACTTCTGTTTAGCCTTGGCCGTAATTGCATACTGTTTCAAATCTTCCTTAACTTTTTCGTATTCGAGAGTTTTCAGGGCATAAGCGTTCATCAAAATGATACCTCCCGTATAATAGATTCTTCACCTCATTCGTCCCAAAAAATAAGGCTGTAATGAACACCAATGTTCATTACAGCCTCAACAAGAATGCTTTTGCCTGCCAAAAGACGGTCGGGCAAAAAATGAGCATAAAAATACCGTGCCTGAGCACGGCAAATTATCATGCCTTATTCCGCAGGAAAGAGCAAGTATATGCCGGTGTTCTCAATAACCGTTCTGCATGGTACAACGAAGAGGCCGGAAAACCTACCGACCCAAGCAAATCTTGTTACCACACGAACTACTATATTTGGTTACGGTTAGTTGAGAACAACCTCTAACACAAACCCAATCCTTTACTT
>JAAZDI010000196.1 GCA_012512295.1 Syntrophomonadaceae bacterium | reverse complement strand
TGATCTGCCGCTGTAAACCATTGATGGCAACACTGCGTCGGGCTCGGTCAAGCAATTCTTCTTGGATTTCAATCCCCCAAATACTTAAATCAGGCTGCCGGGTATTGAGCAAGAGGGGGATAATCCCACTGCCAGAACCTAAATCAGCTACTTTATCGCCCGATTTAACCGTCACGAAATGAGCCAGCAAAACCGCGTCCATCGTGAAGTGGTATCCGGACCGGCTCTCGATCAATTTAAGGCCGCCTCGGATTAAATCGACCAGATACTCTTCCGGTTTTAATCGAATACCGTTTACCAATCGCTGATTACCCAACTTTTTATTCGGTTTCATTCTGGCCAGACCTCAAAAATCCAAGACAAAAAAGACAATTTTCCGTCCGTCCCCGGCCAAAGCTGTAAGGACAAATATGGAAACCTTCCTGGTAAAGTCGCTGTAGGTTTTGATGAACTCCCCCAGGGCTGCTTGTTGTCTGGGATGCGGGTTCTGGTAATGCCTGAGAAGAACCTGCATAAAGCTCTCGCCGTAGTTTTTGGTTTTCTTCTTCCAGAGAACGGACCAGGTCCTTCACCATTTCCAACTCATCCCTCAGATCGGCCAGCTTGTCTTCTATCTCTAAGATCACCCGGGATATGCGCAAGACTTCGACCTCCCGCTGGCTGAAAATTTGTGTTTCTGGTTTTATTCGAATCGGCCTGAGCCGCTTTGGCCGGTTCCGAGCTAGCGTTACCATTAGCATCCGGAGCCTTTTTCGGTTGACCCGGCCTGTTTCGAGAATCTCCCCGCCGGCCGATAAAAGTTGGTTTGCCGGCATTTTGATTGTGACCGCGGTTATTAACCGAATTCTTTTTGATATTAGGCCGGCTCTCGGCGGCTGCCGCTGGCCCGGGCGCAACAGGCACTGCCTCAGTGGTTGAAACTGCTTTGGAGCTGCCATTTGCTTTGCGCTGACCATTACTTCGGGCTTGCTCATTCCGGTGGGACTGCCCATTTCCCCGATACCGACCATTACCCTTAGCCTGGCCATTGGCTGGAGATGAGCTATTCTCCTTGTGCTGGGCATCAAGCTGAGACCGTCCGTTAGACCGGCGCTTATGCTCAGTTACTCCTTTATTGGGATCTGATTCGTTTTCTTCGTTTCGGCCAAGGCTCGGCCGGTGCGAAAAACCTTCTTTGGAATAGCCGCCATTACCCCTTGGTCGATTATCGCGCCGATTTTGGCTGGTCAATGCTTCTTCCGTCTCCTGAGGTTTATTCTCTGCGGCGGGGCAGCTTTCCCTCTCGGTCTGATTCAGGGTATCCGGCTGATTAATTGTGTTCCGATCTTTTTCACGGCTGGCTTCTTGTTGATTGGCTTGATTGGCGAGTTCTGTTGGCCGATTTTCATCGTTATCCGTTTCGTCCTGGTTATTGGTCTGGTTATTGTCATAAATCGTTGGCTCAGGGGCAGCCAGCAATTGTCCCTCAGAATCTAAGTTATTATCTTCAGCCTGATCGGCTAGCACAACTATATTTTCACCATTATTTAATTGGCAGCAACAGTCTTCACAAAGATTATCAGCTTCGGGCTGGACATCCAGCATTTCTTTTTGATTCTCATAGGTGTCCGTTTCATATTTAAGACAGCACATCAGCCTCCCGCAAATGCCGGAGATCTTCGTGGGGTTAAGGGATAAATTCTGATCCTTGGCCATGCGAATCGATACGGGTTCAAAACTTT
>JAAZDI010000195.1 GCA_012512295.1 Syntrophomonadaceae bacterium | reverse complement strand
TTGCGAGGCTGAATATCTAGAGCCAGGTTATAATGGTACAGTGCTTCGTTTAACTGGTCTAGAGCTTCTAAGGCCATTGCATAATTATTTAGCAAAGCTGGATCTTGAGGGTTTTTTCTCAAGGCTGTTAAATAGCATTTTAAGGCTTCTTCATGAAAACCGGCTTTGGAAAAAACACTGCCTATGTTTGATAAAACTTCAGTATTCTCTGTGTCTAGCTTAGAGATAACCTCTCGGTAGAATTGGGCAGCCTCTTGATACTGTCCGAGTTCAGCGAGGCAGACACCATAATTATTTAACACAATAGGATCGCGCGATCCATATTTAAAAGCTTTACGCAAGAATTCTTCAGCTTTATCATATTCTCCAATCCGGCATAAAGCAAGGCCAGCGTTACCTAGAAAAATAGGATCCCGAGGGTACTTATTCAGAATCATTTCAAAGCAACGCCAAGCATCACCCGGTCTTCCCTGAACCATTAGACAAATTCCCAAATTGTTCAGTATCGTAGAATCATTTGGTTTCAGGCTTAAAGCTCGATTAAAACAGTTCTCTGCCTCTTTGAAACGTCCAAGGTTAAGTAAGGCCTTCCTTTAGAATTCCAGTATTCCAGGGAACGACAATCTGTTTTCAATAGTTCCTGCCATACTGCCAAACTCTCTTCCCAACGAGAAGTTTTGTCGTAGGCTAATCCCAACCATCTTAAACATTCGTTTTTAAATGTAGGAGTTAACGCCGGTGTTATATCCAGGGCGGATTTAAAATGTTCAATAGCCTCCTCAAATTGATTCTCTAAAAATAATTTTTTACCTAATTGCAGAAGTAGCCTGGAATCTTTTTTGGTTGCATTGTAATTGTTTTCTGTATCATGCTTTATGCTTATTTGCCAGGTTTTCAGACAGGTTAACAAGTACTCCCAGATTGTCGCCCAATTACTATTAACGATCCAGCGCACTGTTTGCCGCCAACCTTGTGCCAGACTTGACATAACTTAACCACTCCTCTCAAATGCTTATTATAATTTTTAAAATTCTTGGAAGTTAAGTAAAGTCCTTCCTAAAGCATTCTAAAATCGTGCAACAAATATCTTATGATTTAGACAAAAAATATTCTGCTTTAACGTTAAAAGCAGAAAGATTTTTTCAAATCGTTAACAGTTAACTTAAATCGTAAACAACTATTTTAACGCAGTAATAATTTAGCACCTACACCAAGGAAAACAATTCCTAGTAGGTCCCACCACTTACAGGGAACTTTAGTCATACCAAAAGGCCAAAATGATCAATTGCTACAGCAGTAAGCACCTGGAGAACAATAATCATTGTTGTGGCATCCCCAACGCCCACTTTTGGGATGCTAGAAACAACGCCAAAAATTATTAAAACATTAAGCAGACCCCCGAGATAAGTATACCAAGGAGCTTGACCAAGAAGGCCCCAATCCCCATGGCCTTGTTTAAAACCAAACAGGATAATAATTACAACAATCATTCCGATAAGATGCACAAGAAACGTTGATTCCCATAAGCCAATTATCTTTCCTAAGGCCGCATTGAGGGTTCCCTGTACAGCCATAGCTGCCCCGGCAATTCCGGCTATTACTAAATAAAAAAGTTTTCCAGTCATCCTTTACTCCCTCAATTCATAATCAATATTTAATAAAACCGAGCAAGAAATCGTTATCTTAGAAATGTTTAAGATATATTAATGAATTGATCCAAGGTTAGGATGACCGATTAAGCAAGTAATTATCCTTGAAAGCATTTACCTAAAATACTTACACTAATAATTAGGCATATTCCCATAAATAATCCTAAATAAGAGATTTTTGGATGATGACGGCGAGATTCGGGAAGCAGTTCAATAATAACCAAGTAAAGCATACACCCAGCGGCAAAGGCTAGCATTAGGGAAATATTTTGGGGAACAAGTTGAGTTAACAAGATGCCAAGAGCGGTACCCAGAGGGGTAATTAAACTAACGACTAGAGTGAGTAGAATTATCCGAGAAGGTTTTATTCCCCCGACAAATAAAGGAGCAGCAGTCGCCATTCCTTCTGGAATATTGTGTATACCAATTGCCATAGCAATAACCGGTCCCAGCTGTTCGGCGGTTGCATAACCCAAAGCAATTGCTATCCCTTCGGGTAGATCATGCATCGCAATACCCAAGGCAATTAAATAACCGAGTCGTCTAAAGGTATGAGTACCATTATGAGAAATGCCGATTTTTAATGATAAAAGGTGATCAGTCAGCCAAAGCAGGCTGCCCCCGGTGATTAATCCCCATAAAACGTTCCAGCAAGTACCTAATTGAAAGGCTGAAGGCAGGAGATCGAAAACAACGACCGCCAACATAACTCCGGCGGCTAAACCAAGAAAAAAAGAGATGCCCCGGCGGTCCGGTAATCCAAAAAGCAGGACTACTACCGCACCCATAGTTGTCGTTAATCCGGCTAATGCACCGTAGCTTAAAATAGATAACAATTTGTTCCTCTCCTTTGCCAACGGAAAAACTTTTTCGGTCTAAGCTATGATGCATTAACTATCTCCATTCCTTATTTATTTTTTTCGTGGTCTAATAGTACAGAAAAACCAACTTCTTCGATAGCATTGGCTAACTGAGTAAGATTAACTAGCGCTGAGTCATAGTTTACGTTTACGTTTCCAGACGATAGGTCAACGTCTACCGCATTTACTC
>JAAZDI010000194.1 GCA_012512295.1 Syntrophomonadaceae bacterium | reverse complement strand
TTGCGGGTTCAGGGCGCCGCTACCTCCCCGTCTAGCACGGCCAAATCAAAAAAATGGCGGAGAGAGAGGGATTCGAACCCTCGAGACAGGTTTAAGCCCGTCTACTCGCTTTCCAGGCGAGCGCCTTCGACCATCTCAGCCATCTCTCCGCTTCGGATTAACCAGCTTTATGCCCTACATCAATTATAATATTGAATACTTTATGATCATATCAGGAAATCAGCCTGATTGCAATAGTGATCGTCGCCAAATTATTTTACCTTTATTTCGGGCTAATTGCAAGACTACTAAGTAGGAAACAAGCGAAAAGTTAAAACCAATAAAACGACCAAGTCCGATCATTGCTTGGTTCCATTGATAACGAAATAATTGCGCTACAAAAGACGAAGGAATTGCGCTACAAAATAAGAAACAAATAGGATGATCATTACATAATGAAGCTTTCTAGGAGGTTGCACGAACCATTGGGGAATATCATTCATGCTCATTACCCCATTTCATTTAATAATTGCTGTTGCGAATGGCTAGCCGATCAAGATAACCGGCTTAAATAGGGGTCATCTTTTCTTCGGTAACCCAGCTATGATTGCTTAACCCAATAGATCCGTTAGTTTGGTGTTCCCATCCTTCAACAAGGTTTCCCTTAATAGAAGAAATAGGATTGGATTGTCGAAAAAATAGTATTGGATTGTCGAAAGATCGACAACTTCTTCTGAAGCTTTGGTCCTATAATCAAAAACCTGCGTGCCCTTTTGTTAAACCATGTATTTTATTGTAAAATCATACCCTAGTAATACGACAATAAAACAAAAAGTCCTACTTTGTCTGTAGGACTATGGTCTCATTTTTACAAATTTCGAGGAAAGTAATACATTGATATCCCTTTACCATAGAAAGGCAAAGAATTAGATAATCAAATTATCACTATGTTTAGCATTCTTTTCGTCCCTTTTGATTACTTGTGGTTCAAACTCACCTTTACTGATTAAAGCAGGAAACGGAAATCTCATTTAATTAAAATCCCACCCGCCAACCACGCTTGCTGGTGATTCTCTTTAAAGACCAAGTTCGCCAAGGACCTGATCAAGGCATCGAATTCCTCAGACTTAGCGGCGATCGCCTCGTCCAAGAACAGCACCTCGCCAGTGCTGATTTTTGTTTTTATAAAGCCGGCCTCACTTGGTTCCAGAGTTAACAAATAGCATTTAGCTTGACGGTGAACATTCTTCAAGGCCATTGCTTCCAGGTCCGCCTGTTTGTATTTTTCCCGAAAACTAGTCTTGAGGCTGAGCGAAACCAGGCGTAAGGTATCCGGCAGTAAAATCAGATCAAAATCTATCCCCGGCACAAAAGCCAGTTTTACCTGCCGGTGAAAGGGTTTAATTCCTTCCCGCAGCAAAACAGCCGCAATGATGAATTCGAAGATATTGCCGTTGACCGAATTATTGCTAGGATAATGAGACGTATAGGTGTCCCAGAGCCGATTGACGAACTGAGCTGGGGATAATTCGCGCTCGGCAAAGATATCCGGGCAGAGCTCCGCAAAAATCTTGGCTGATTTACCATCTTTTTTAATTATCCCTAACTCAAGCAGCTGCGTCATCCCTGAACCCTCACTTTTGCAG
>JAAZDI010000193.1 GCA_012512295.1 Syntrophomonadaceae bacterium | reverse complement strand
TCACTGCCTGGGGTTTACCTTCTGGGCTGGGCAGTTACGTCCACTGGGATCGCCGGTTGGATGGCCGTTTAGCTGGTGCCGTGATGAGTATTCCCGGCATTAAGGGAGTGGAAATCGGGCAAGGGTTTGAAGTGGCTCAAGAACGAGGCTCAAAAGCCCACGATGAGATATTTTATTCCTCTCAGGCCGGCATTTACCGGGAGACTAATCGAGCTGGCGGATTGGAGGGAGGCGTCACTAACGGGCAGCCGCTGGTAGTTAGAGCAGCGATGAAACCAATTCCGACCCTGATTAATCCATTGCACAGCGTGGACCTCGAAACACGAGAGGCAGTCTTCGCAGCAGTGGAACGGGCGGATGTTTGTGCTGTGCCGGCTGCGAGCGTTGTTGGTGAGGCTGCCGTCGCTTTTGTTTTAGCCCAGGCGGTGTTGGAAAGATTTTCAGGAGATACGATGGAAGAACTTCAAAAGGACTGGGCAGATTACCATGATTACCTCCGGAAAGTGAGGCATAGTTATTGAAAACTAATATAACCTTGATCGGCTTTATGGGAACCGGCAAAACAGCGGTGGGTCGAAGTCTGGCTTCCTTATTGAAAAAAGACTTTGTAGATACTGATGCGGAAATAGAGAAAGTGGTTGGCCTAAAAGTTGAAGAGATTTTTTTCCGCTACGGCGAGGTGCGTTTTCGTTCCGAAGAGTCATTGATAATCAAGAAGGTAGCTGCCCGGCAAAACTGTGTCATCTCAACTGGCGGGGGAGCAGTTTTAAACAAAGCTAATTGGGAGGCCTTGAGGGCCTCTTCTTATATCGTGTGCCTGGTTGCTTCCCCGGCAGTAATTCAATCTAGAGTAGCCCGTCGAGTTCGTCCCTTGCTCCGTAAGGATCGTTCACTAGACCGAATCCAAGAACTGTTAAAAGAAAGGGAACCGTTTTACCAGGGAGCAGATTTGTACATCGATACCTCTGAGGTCAGTCACCAGGAAGTGGCGCAACAAATCTATGATTGGTGGAACAAACAGGAAAAAATGCAAGAGAGCTCGGTAGAGACATCCAGTAAGAACATAGATGATAAGATTGATATGGATAATTATTATGAAAAAGGCACGAAACGAACTCTAGAAGATTGCAGTAAGGACGGGATTTAGTTGAACACTGTTAAGTACTCTTTAATGGTTAACTTGGGTTCAAAGTCTTACCCTATTTATATTCAGGCCGAATTATTGGAACACCTGGGCTTATTGGTGCAGCAGACGGGACTGGGGCCCAATGTTTTACTGGTCACTAATCCAACGGTGGGAGGTTATTATTTAGTCCCAGCGCAGCGAAGTTTGGAGGCGGCTGGTCTGAGGGTCAGCGTGGCGACGGTGCCGGATGGGGAGGAGTATAAAAGCTTGGAATGGGCTAGTCGCCTGTATGACGCGGCTCTGGAGGCCAGGCTTGATCGGCGATCGCCAGTGGTTGCCCTGGGTGGCGGGGTAATCGGCGATTTGGCTGGCTTTGTTGCGGCTACCTATCTTAGAGGCGTTCCCTTGATTCAGATTCCAACCACTCTTTTGGCCCAAGTGGACAGCAGTGTCGGAGGAAAGGTGGCGGTGAACCACCCCCGAGGCAAGAACCTGATTGGTGCTTTTCACCAGCCGGCGCTGGTTTTAATTGATCCGGTTCTGCTCAGGACATTATCCCAAAGAGAATATATTGCTGGCATGGCGGAAGTGATCAAGTACGGCGTAATCTGGGATGGGGATTTCTTTGCTTATCTCGAACAGGAAATAGCTAGGGCGCTTCAATTAGATACCGAAGTTATCACGAGGGTGATCACGCGCTGTTGTTCGATCAAGGCTAAGATTGTCGAGCAGGATGAGCGGGAATACGGGGTCCGGACCCTGTTAAATCTGGGTCACACTGTGGGGCATGCCATAGAGGCAATAACCGGCTATCAGGTGTACCGGCACGGGGAAGCAGTCGCAATCGGCATGGTGGTAGCCGGTTTGCTGGCGGTTGATCTTGGCTGGTGGGAAAAGTCAGACTGTGAGCGGTTAAATCAATTATTAACCCGAACTGGCCTACCAATGACAATTCCAGGGATTGACCCCAATCGACTTTTGGAACTGATGCAGCACGATAAGAAAGTGCTGAATGGAACCCTGAGATGGGTGTTGCCCCGAAAGTTGGGCGAGGCAGGGGTGGTTAGTCAACTACCCGATGACCTGGTATTAAGGTCTTTAAGGAGGATAGTTTTAGATCACTAGAGTGAAGTGCTTGAGAATCATAATAACTAGAGGAGATTTTGGTAATAAATAAGCATCAGAGCAGGAATTGATTAGGGAATATAGAATATCTAATACATTCGAGTCGAATAAAGGTTATTAATATATCAAGTATGTCGAGGTTTTGTTAATAAACAAGATTAATCAATTTTTGGGTTGATTTGGAGTCAGAGATGTATCCGCAAAGGCACTTGCTTGGTGAAGTGATTCGAAATTTGGGGTTTATTAATCAGTTTCAGCTTGAAGAAGCCCTTCAGGAGCAAAAGATTAGCGGCAAGCGATTGGGAGAAATTCTGATAGAAAAAGGTTATCTCACCGAAGAGGCTTTGCTCAGCAGTTTGGAGCAGCATTTAGGAATCTCCAGAATCGGTTTGAGCCAGATAAACTTGAATGGCGATCAACTTGAATTAATTCCACTTTCTATCATCCAAAAACATCAAGTTGTGCCAGTTAAAATAAAAGACAATCAGCTTATTCTGGCGATGGTTGATCCACTAAATGTTTTAGCGATTGAAGATGTGCGGATGGCTTCTGGTTATGAAGTTATCCCGGTTTTAATCAGTCCTCGGGACATTAAATTAATCATTAATCGTTTAATCAGTTTAAGAGCGCGGGTTGATATGGAAAAAGCCGCCCAGAGCCTTAAAGAGGACACGGAATCTTTCTTAGCGGCCAATCAATCCGAACTGCGAACTCCGGAACCAGCAATTGAACCACTGGTAGTTAAAATAGTTAATGGGATTATTCACCAGGGAGTGATGAGCCGAGCGAGTGATATTCATATTGAACCTCAAGAGAAGGAGCTTCGAATCCGCTACCGGATTGACGGTGTTCTGCATGAAGCTATGTCCTTGCCCCTGAAGAGCCACGGCTCAATCGTATCGCGAATAAAGATAATGGCTAATCTGGATATTGCGGAAAGACGCCTGCCCCAAGATGGTCGGATTCATCTATCTAATGGAACCTACCCCTTAGATTTGCGCATTTCGACGTTGCCAACAGTTTTTGGCGAGAAGGTGATGCTTAGAATTCTGGATCGTAGGGAAACAATTCCCACAATTGATCGTCTGGATTTACGTGGAACAAATTTTATTAATTTTAAAAATATAATCTCACGTTCTGCTGGTTTAATATTAATTTGTGGTCCGACTGGAAGTGGCAAGACTACAACGCTTTATTCCCTTCTGACCTTTCTCAACAGCGTGACGCGAAATATAATCACTTTGGAAGACCCGGTTGAGTGTATTATCCCTGGAATTAATCAGGTTCAGATTAATCCGCGCAGCGGTTTTGGTTTTGCCGCCGGGTTGCGTTCCGTTTTACGTCAAGATCCGGACGTAATTATGGTCGGTGAAATCAGGGATCGAGAAACGGCTGAGCTAGCCGTTCGGGCAGCAATTACCGGACATTTGGTGCTAAGCACTATTCATACCCGTCGGGCAGCCGGGGCAGTGACTCGTTTAATCGATATGGGTATAGAACCATATCTATTAATATCTTCTTTAGTAGGGGTTATCGCTCAGAGATTGGTTAGAAGGGTTTGTCTTGAGTGTGGGACCCCAATTCCAGTTACTGTCGAGTTAGCCCGCCGGTTGGGCATCAACCCTGAAAATGCCCGGTTAAAGCAAGGGCAGGGGCGGTCTTGGTGTGGTGATACCGGCTACTGG
>JAAZDI010000192.1 GCA_012512295.1 Syntrophomonadaceae bacterium | reverse complement strand
GCGTCAGGATCGACCATAGAGGAATTTGAACACCATTGGGGATTCATTCCAATCATCCATTTCAAAGTCAGGATCGACCATAGAGGAATTTGAACATTCGTGCCTTATTGTGTGAAGCTCTGAAGCAGTAGGTCAGGATCGACCATAGAGGAATTTGAACAAATTTCTGAATCCGCTGTAAGTAATCCGTACTAACGTCAGGATCGACCATAGAGGAATTTGAACCTCGATCCATTGACCGGGTTGAAGGCCGGGCGGCCAGTCAGGATCGACCATAGAGGAATTTGAACATGTATCCTAAGCAAGCCAGAATAATCGGTAAGGTGGTCAGGATCGACCATAGAGGAATTTGAACTGATTTCACCCCTGCGGCGTAGTGTCTTTTACGGTTGTCAGGATCGACCAAAGTGGAAGAGAAGTTTTGTGTAAATGGGCAAAACTACCATTAAAGGAGTTGACCGTTTATGCAAGACAAGAGAGCCTTTCTGGCCCAGGATCTTGCCAAAGACTGTAAATCGGTCGAAGACGTTCACAACCTGTTGAAAGACTTATTCAAACGAACCATTGAAGAAGTCTTAGAGGGAAAACTGAGCGAGCATTTAGGTTATGAAAAGTATAATAAAGTATAATTATTGAAGGCAATAATTCAGGTAACAGCCGTAACGGCTACAGTCGGAAAACGCTAAAATCCCAATTCGGTGAAACAGAAATCAGTATACCTTGGGATCGTAATGGTGGTTTGAACCACAAATAATTAAAAAGTACGAAAAGAATGCCAACAATTAGAAAATCAAATTATACTGAAATCTTTCAACTGAAAAGAGTACATCTTAAATTAGGGTCTTTGGGGATTAAACCAGTTCCGGATTTTAATTCGGGGAAGGCTAGGGTTAAAGCTATATCACAACTTATAATATATTTTACGTTGAACACTTTGGACGGAAAGGAAAAAACGTATTTTTTTATCATCTACGCGAGAAGGAGTTTTCGGAGTAAATCAAGAATAACCTTATAAAAAAAGCGAACCTATTAGGGATCAAAGTAGATAATAGCGCGCCTTTTGTTTTTAAACCACTGGTGGTAAAGAATAGAGATCTTAAGGTAATGTCGTCGATCTTTATATAGTAAAAAAATTCAGGGAGATCGACTACAACATGAGTCTTTTAGCATCAGCCTTTGTAGGTTATTGAGTTCCGGTTTTAAGGAAGAACATTGACTAAACAAAGGCCATACAATTAGCGTTATTATGAAGATTTAGCCTACCTATGAGGAATTGAAATACCACACCTCTCTTTTACAGATATAATACTGCTGAAGGATTTAGCCTACCTATGAGGAATTCCGACGCGACCGACATGAGGTCTTGATCGGAAATATTGGATTTAGCCACCTATAAGGATTAAAACAACTAGAATGTCGATTCTCAAATTGATAATTCTGGTCCATATCAAAGCCACAACAAGCTGAATTATCGTTCACCAACAGCAGATTCTTAGTCGATTTGCAGATTATATTAGCAATAAATCTTAGCAATAATCCTGATTTACTAAATCAGCCGGGTCTATTAGTTTAGATAGACATAAACCGGTCAAACAGTCAGTCCGCGTGTCTTTCAGTCACAATTGAAAATAATTTTTACCTCTTCATCCACCCCTGTATGAGTACCTAACCTGGATCCACTGTCAGCCAGCCGATGTGTTTTCGAGGACAGTCGGTTTTTGAATAACCGGCTATCCTGCCAGGATCAGAATAAAACGGTTGCATTCTCCCCAATTATCCCTAAAGAATCAGTCTGTACTTTACGATATTAACCACAGGAAGTTTTTGTCGATAACTATCCGGGATTAAGATTTATTATTTCAATGTTCTTATATTGTCTTGTTTAAGATTATCTTATTTAAGGAGGAAAAGTATCATGTCAATCAACCGCATTGGTGGACTGGCCTCCGGGATTGATATAGATCAATGGGTGTCTGATCTGATGAAAGCCCACCGGCAGCCGTTGATTAAGAAACAGCAGAATAAGCAGATTTGGCAGTGGCGGCAAGAGGAATACCGAGCGATTAATACCAGTTTGCTCAATTTGCGCAATGAAGTGTTTAACCTGAAGCTGCAAGGGACTTTTTTAACCAAAACCACGACTTCCAGCAACCAATCCGTGGTCACAGCCTCGGCTGGCGCATCGGCGTCGGCCACTACCTATCAGATTAAAGTGAAACAACTGGCCACGGTGGCGACTAACAGCAGTGCTGCTTCTATATGTAAGAAAATAATCAGCAGCGAGTCCCTGACCGAGGTCAACATTACTGAAAGCAATAATCAGTTCAGGCTGACTTATGGTGGAGAGACGGTAGAGATTATCTTGGCGGAGGGGAATTACGGCGGTTCTGAAGGGAAAACCCTGAATGATCTGGTTACTGATATTCAAACGGCAATTGATACTGCGCTCAAGGGAGAAGGTAAAGTCAAAGTTTCCTTAACCGGTAACAGACTAGAACTAACTGCGCTTCCCCAGGCTGATGGTCCGACTCCAGTGATTAAAGTAAACAGTGGTACGGATAATGACGCGCTGGAAGTATTGGGGTTTAAGGATGGTCAAAGTACGGCTCTAGATCTAAACGCACCTCTGGCTTCCCAGATGGACAAATTTGCCACCAGTTTTACCCTGGATGCGGACAATGTCTTCTCTTTCACAATTAATGGCCAAGAATTTACATTCGATGCCGATACTGATTCATTAAACTCAGTCATCGCTGCGGTAAATGCGAACAAGGCAGCCGGGGTTACCATGTTTTATGACGAAGTGACTGATCGAATCGCTATTACCACTACTCAGACTGGAGACAACCGGGCAGGAGCAGAAATTGCGGTAGAAGGTGAGTTCTTGACCAGTGCTCTGCAGATTAACATGGACAACGAGCAGGGAGGAGAGGACGCCGTACTAGAGATTAACGGCCTGCAGACTACTCGCAAAACCAATACCTTTACGACGAATGGCGTGACTTTCACTCTACACGGAGTAACTGCTGAGGGTTTTAGCGGGACCGCCACTACGGTAACTGTTGCCCATAATATCGATGGCGCAGTAAATGCAATTAAAGCTTTTGTCGATAAATATAACGAGGTAATTGCGGCCATAAATGATAAATTGAATGAACAGCGGTACAGCGACTATAATCCCTTGACGGATGAAGAGATTGAAG